>JACAAY010000199.1 GCA_013377095.1 Desulfuromonadales bacterium | reverse complement strand
CGCAAGATCCTGGGGCATGACATTCCCGTGTTACTGGAGGGTGAATCAGGCACCGGCAAGGAGTTGTTCGCCCAAGCCATGCACAACAGCAGTTCGCGTCGCAACGGCCCGTTTGTGGCGCTCAACTGTGCTGCGCTCCCCGAGGGGTTGATCGAATCGGAGCTGTTCGGCTACCAGGAGGGGGCCTTTACCGGTGCCAAGCGCAAAGGCTACACCGGCAAGATCAGGCAGGCAGATGGGGGGACCCTGTTTCTGGATGAAATCGGCGACATGCCGCTGCAATTCCAGGCCAGGCTACTGCGAGTGCTGCAGGAGCGAACCGTCTCCCCCCTGGGTGGGGCGGAGTCGTATCAGGTCGATTTCGGGTTGATCTGCGCCACCAATCGCAGGATGCGCGACGAGGTCGAGTCCGGCCGGTTCCGTGAGGATCTGTACTACCGTCTGAACGGTATGCTGATTACCATGCCGCGGCTCAGGCAGCGCTCGGATCGTCTGGAACTGGCCCGCTCCATCATCTACGATCTGGCGCCGTCCGGCAGAACTGTTTCTTTGGGTCCCGAGGTGGCGGAAATTTTCGAGAGACATCCCTGGCCGGGCAATATCCGCCAGATGCACAGCGTTCTGCGCACGGCGGTGGCACTGCTCGGGTATGACAGCGAGATCACCGTGGAGCATCTTCCCGAGGATTTTATCGAACAAAGCCTGTCGGGCGATGTGGTGCCAGTCATAACGGAATCTGATATGTCATCTCCCGTGCGGGTTACTGGCGGAACAACGCTGGAGAGTCTTGAAATGGTTGCCATCCGCGAGGCGGTGCGGGAATGCGGGGGAAACATGGCGGCGGCGGCGCGGCGGCTGGGGATCAGCAGAAACACTCTCTACCGTAAGCTGCAGGCGGCTGGTTGAAATTGATGTAATCAAGGATGGCAGTTGTTACAGAACGACCTCCGCAGTTATGATAACCCCGGAGGTCGTTTTGGTTGATGATTTGCCCTGATCAGGTCGTAGGTTCTCCACGCCCCCTGCGAAAAATCTGACTTCGAAATTCCGGTTTACTCCCCCGGTGCACTACTCTATACTCAACGCTCTTTCTAACCGGTTCAGGTGCCATGCTTCTTGCTGAAATCTTTGAAGGAGGTTTTTTGCGGTACCGGTGGCGGCTGTGGCTGGTGACTCCAGATTATCTCCGATATGCTGCGCTCAAGGGGAAAAAGCACCACGGCAAGCAGGTACATCAGTAAAAACATCAGAAAGAAGGCCCCCAGCATGGTAAAGACAATGACAAAAAATTCCACGAACGGTGGCATGATAAACCTCCTGTAGAAAAGAAACGACTAATCTTGCCCTCAGTATACAACAGCGTTGACCAATTTACATCCAGAGAATGCATCCTTCGATATATGACTGATCTGGTTGTGCATGCGACCGTCGTGTGGCGCGCGTTTGCACTGTATCAGCATTCAGCAGCCTGTCCAAGTACAAATCGTGAACTGTGCCGTGTCGACAGGGAGGGAGACAAGAAATGACTACATCCGCCATACTGATAGCCAATATTTTTAGCAATCTTCCCCAGGAACTGCCGGAAGAGCTGTTCGAAACCCTGGCCCAGTCCCCTGCCGTGCGCATCGAACGGATTCTGTCCCAGGGGCATGCCACTGCGGATGGACAATGGTTTGATCAGGAACGGGACGAGTGGGTGCTGCTGCTGAGCGGCAGCGCCGGTCTGCACTTTGAGGGGGAAACGGCTCCGCGAAGCCTGGCAGCGGGCGATTTTGTCCTGATACCAACCCATTGCCGACATCGGGTCGCCTGGACCGATCAACAGGTACAGAGCGTTTGGCTGGCGGTTCATTTTCCCGGAGAAACGACATTATGAAGCTACAGCCGACTGTGGCCCTGGGCGAACGGCGTCACTGGGTTTTTGATCTGGACGGAACCCTGACCGTGGCGGTACATGATTTTGCCGTTATTCGCAACGAGTTGGGTGTTCCGGATGGTTCCGATATCCTTGATTATCTGGCATCGTTGCCGGAACAGGATGCGCTCGTGCTCCACAACCGTTTGCAGCGGATCGAACTGGAGCTGGCCGGCGCAACAGTGGCGGCTGCCGGGGCGCCGGAATTATTGCTGCGGTTGCGCGACAAAGGCTCCCGCCTGGGGATACTGACCCGCAATACCCGGGAAAATGCCGTGCGGACTCTGGATCTGATCGGGCTGGGGGGCTATTTTGAAACCGGTGATATTCTTGGCAGGGAGCAGGCGCTTCCCAAACCGGACCCGGACGGCATCTTCCGGTTGGCGTCACGCTGGGGTTCTCAGCCTTCGGAAACGGTCATGGTGGGGGATTATCTTTACGATTTGCAGGCCGGGCGCCGGGCCGGAGCCCTGACCGTCCATGTTGACGTGACCGGTGGCTTCTGCTGGCCCGAATATACGGATCTGTCGGTGGAGACGTTGGAGGATGTGATGCCGTGGATAACGGAATGAGCGTAGCAATGAACGGGGCACTCTCTCGGCGGCTTATGCACTGTCACGTCATCAGGGTAGGGGCGTCCGAGTCATGACAATGGTAGTTGAGGGACCCACACGGGGACGAGTCTATTTTTATCTGATCCTGACCACTTTTTTCTGGGGTGGCAGTTTTCTATTCAGCAAGATCGGGCTGCGGGAAATTCCGCCGCTGTTGTTCGTCTTCACCCGATTTACCCTGGCGACCCTGATCATGGCGGTGGTGTTTGCCCGGCGGCTGCGGTTGCTGGACCGCACTATCCTGAGGCGCGGTCTGCTTGTGGGGGCTGCCCTGGGTCTGACCAACATCAGCTTTGTCTTCGGCATCAGCGGCACCAGCATCTCGCGGGCCGGGGTGCTGAACAACCTGTTTGTGCTGTTTATCCCGCTGATCACCAAGCTGGTCTGGAAGGATCGTATCGGGAAAATCAATCTGACCGGCCTTGCACTGGCAGGAGCCGGGATCTGGCTTCTGGCCACCAGCGGCGGCACCGGCTTCAACCGCGGAGACCTGGTCTCCACCCTGTGCGCCCTGTTTATTGCCATACACATCATCACCGTCTCCAAAGTGCTGCGGGACGATGATGTCTATCTGATCTCCCTGGTGCAGTTTGCCACGGTTGCGCTCATGTCCGGGGTGGCGGCGCTGGCGACGTCCCCTGTGCCGGTCAGCGTCTCGCCCCTGTCCCTGTTCGCACTGGTCTACTGTGCCATCTTTCCCACGGTGATCTGTTTTACCCTGCAGAACAGTTTCCAGCGCTATGTCACGCCCACCAGGGCCGGGTTGGTGTATACTCTGGACCCGGTCTGGAGCCTGCTGGCCGGTTTCTTCGTGCTCGGTGAACGGCTGCTGCCGCTGGAGTGTCTGGGGTGTGGCATGATCTTTCTGGCGGTGCTTGTTCCGCTGGGAGTGCGGTATGTTGCGGAGAGTCAGATTCTGAAGCGCTATTCCCGCAAGGTGTTTTATTGAAGCGTTGCTCGCGGTGCGGATGGATTGCTTCCTGGTAAGGCCGTTTTTCGCGCGCTGCCTGATGCTTTACATGCTGATGTTTCTGTTGCTTAGCTCCTTGAAGGTATATCTGAGAACCGTTGTTTCCCGCGCATCGTCCGTATCGTTGACCCTGTAGAAAAAAAGATCCATCTGCTTGTCAAAGCCACCTTCCACAATGCATCTGCCGGAATCATTGAGTCGTCTGGCCCGGTCAATGAAATATTTGCGCGCAAAAAGCTGTTCACTCGGTAGCAGCAGCGTTGACTGTTTGATTGGGGGACAGCGGTAAGCTGCAAATGACGGCAGAGAGACAAGTACGATGGTTGTCAATGCCAGGATCAATCTCATGTTGCACCTCGCTTTTTGTCAGGACGCATTCAGAACGTGATGTGCCAACACCTTCTGCAGATCATAGATGCTCACGTCCTTGTTGAACTTTTTCTCGATCGGTATGGTTTCTCCGCCAATCCAGAGCATCAATTCAGCGTCAAGATCAAAACCGCCACCCGTTTCAATGCTGAACTTGGTGATATTCTTGTACGGGATGGTTAGATATTCAACCTTTCTTCCGGAAAGTCCTTGTACGTTTACCAGGATCAATCTCCTATTGGTGAAGAGAAAGGTGTCTCGATTGACTGCGAACCCGACTTCAATGATTTCACCGTCAATCAGCAGCAGCTTGAATTCTTCGTGTAATTTCTTAAGCTCCGCAGAGCCGGTTCCTTTTGGTGTTCCGGAAAATAGTCCCATTGTAGCTTCTCCATTCCCTGTACTGAGTTTTTCCATCATCTCATCGTAAAACGTGCTGGGTCAAGCTAATCCCCTGGTCATGTGGCGGAAACCGGTTATTCACTGGTAGCGCGTTTGTTTTTTTCACGGTATGGAATGCTCTAAGCCGGGAAAAGTTATTATTTGAGGTAATTGTCCGGGTCAAACTCCGCAAAATCAATTTTTCCGTAATCACGGGGAGGTTTGTGTTGCTTTGACGTCAGGTTTTCCGGATCGCTGGCATGAAATGAATCGTTCTGCACCAGAACAAGCTGCCAGGTGTTGTCCTTCCTCGAATAGTTGAACGTTGTCGTCGTAGCCCAACGCCAGGCGCTCCCCCCGAAATGGGAGACCGTGATTGTCTTCTTGCGTGCGCTGATGCCCTGGAAGGGGTCACCCATCATGCCACCGCAGGTCGAGCAGTACACAACCTTATTGTTACGCTTGACAAGGTTGAGCGAACCATCGGCTGAGCGGATAACAATCAGC
>JACAAY010000198.1 GCA_013377095.1 Desulfuromonadales bacterium | reverse complement strand
AATATCGACATGACCTATATCATCATGAACAATTATGTCTATGGCATGACCGGCGGCCAGTTTTCACCCTCTACTCCCACGGGACGAAAAGCATCCACCACCCCCTACGGAAACCCCGATCCCAACTTCGACATTGTCAAGCTGGCCATCGGCGCCGGTGCCACGTTCGTTGCCCGTGGAACCGCTTTCCATGCCGCCCAGATCGATAAACTGATTGCCGCTGCAATTCGACACAAGGGCTTCTCCGTGGTTGAGATACTTGACGATTGCCCCACCACCTATGGACGTCGCAACAAGTTCAGATCGGTTGTGGAGATGATGAATCAGCACAAGGAAAACTCCGTACCGGTCAAGGCTGCTGAAAAAATGTCTGCAGAACAGCTTGAAGGAAAGGTGCTGACCGGTATTTTCCACCAGGAGGAGCGACCTGAGTATTGCGACGAGTACGCCAAGATCATCAAATTGGCCCAGGGAGCTGACAGAGTAAGGTGACTGCGGCAGAAAGAGGAGTTTTACGGATGTCCAGATATGAACTCAGGTTTTCGGGTGCGGGTGGCCAGGGCTTGATAACCGCCGGCATCATTATGGCCAAGGCAGCATCCATCTACGAGGGGAAGCAGGCGGTCCAGTCACAGAGTTACGGGCCTGAAGCTCGTGGGGGTGCTGCAAAATCAGAGGTGATCATTTCCGAGGACGCGATCGACTATCCCAAGGTCACCAAATGCGATGTTCTGCTGGCCATGACCCAGAAGGCCTGTGACAAGTATTGCGCTGACATCAAGGCAGGCGGGGTTCTGCTGGTCGATTCCAATTTGGTCAGTACTATTCCCCAGGGAGCTTTCCGGACGGTTTCACTTCCCATGCTCAAAATCGCCAAGGTTGATGTGGGACGTGTGATCACCGCAAATATGGTTGCCCTGGGTGCCATGGTTGCCATCTCCGGTGTTGTGTCGCGAGAAAACGCCGAGGAAGCTGTCGTTTCAAGTTTTCCCGAGCCGTTTACCGCTATTAACCGCAAAGCCTTTAACCATGGATTCGAGCGAGCCAGAGAGGTATTTGCCGCAGCGATCCAGTAACCGGTCTCTGTGATGGTTTTGTGAGAGGGGAGGGCTTCAGGAGCCTTCCTTTTTTCGTTTGTGCGAAGGTAAAAAGGCAGGTTCGTCAATCCAGCGCCACCACGAAACAGCCCGGAAAGCGGCCGCGCTGATAGCGATCCTGACTGGTCTGGGCTGCTTTCAATGAAGAGTACTTTCCCAATCGCACCCGGTAATATTTTGCGCCTGAAACCAGAGCTTCCTGAACATCGGCTGTACCGTAATTCCGCCGCAGTTCGACCGCGAAACGCTCCGCGTTTGCCTTCTGAACAAATGCTCCCACCTGCAGTGCAAAGGAACCACGGTCATAACTCTCGGGGCTGCGATAGGTCGGGGAGCCGCGGAAATCTTCAGACCGGTAGCCCAGAGCCGTTATTTTAACCGGAGCCAGACCATCCCGGAGTATGCCCAGTCTTGCGGCTGCAGCCGCGGAGAGATCGATGATGCGCTCTTGAACAAAGGGGCCGCGGTCATTGATCCTGACCACGACGTCCCTGCCCGTACGTTTGTCGCGCACTCGTACAAATACACCCAGGGGCAGGGTTTTGTGCGCGGCGGTCATGGCGGTCATGTCGAATAATTCACCGCTGCTGGTGGTGCGGCCATGAAAATCGCTGCCGTAACTGCTGGCAATTCCCTCCTGCTCGAAACCGATATGACTGGCAAGCGGTTCGTAGCGGGTACCGTTCACGGTGTACGGTTGCTGCCCTCTTTTCGTGGGGTATCCCGCGGGCTCTTTCACCCGCTGCCGGCCGACGCAGGCGGTCAACAACAGCGCAACCAGGCAGCAGATTACTCCCCGGCATCGTAAAAACATCACGGGTAATTCATATAATGTGCGCATGGTTCAGCTATCCCCGTATTACGGTGTGATCGACGAGACAATCTATCACAAAAATCCATAATTGCCACCACGCTCCCTAACCCTGCAAGATACAAATGATTGATTTCACGCGCTCTGTCCGGGTATACTCCAGCTTTGACAATCGCCCTGAATTAGGTCATAGTCCCGAAGCCGTTTGATAAATTCCCTTCGGAGAAGCGATGCAAATCCGCACCATAACCCCTGAAAAACGTGATGACGATTCCCAGTTCGACAGTACCCTGCGCCCGAAAGCCCTGGACGACTATATCGGCCAGGAAAAGATCAAGGGAAACATGCGCCTGTTTATCGAGGCTGCCCGGGGCAGGGGAGAGGCGCTTGACCATGTGCTTCTGTATGGCCCACCGGGACTCGGCAAAACAACTCTGGCCAACATCGTGGCTTGCGAGATGGGGGTAAATATCAAATCAACCTCCGGGCCGGTCATTGAGCGACCCGGCGACCTGGCAGCCATCCTGACAAACCTGGAACCCCATGATGTCCTGTTTATCGATGAAATCCATCGATTATCCCATGTGGTTGAAGAGATCCTCTACCCCGCCATGGAGGACTTCCAGCTGGATATCATCATCGGACAGGGTCCCAGTGCCCGCTCAATAAAGCTTGACCTGCCCCGTTTTACCCTGGTGGGCGCCACGACCCGTGCCGGACTGTTGTCATCGCCGTTGCGCGACCGTTTCGGAGTCATTTCACGCTTGGAGTTCTATACCCATGGCGAGCTTGCCACCATCATTACCCGTTCCTCACGCATTCTGGGGATGGAGATCGAGCCGAAGGGCGCCGAGGAACTCTCCCGCCGCAGCCGGGGCACGCCGCGCATTGCCAACCGGCTGCTGCGCAGGGTGCGCGATTTCGCCCAGGTCCGCGCCGACGGCATTATTACCCGCAAGGTGGTCAAGGATACCCTTGACCTGCTGGAAATCGACGAGATGGGCTTTGATCAGATGGATCGCATGATTCTGCTGACCATCATCGACAAGTTTTCCGGTGGTCCGGTGGGGTTGGATACCATTGCCGCTGCCATCAGCGAGGAGAGCGACACCATCGAAGATGTGTATGAACCCTACATGATTCAGAATGGATTTCTCAATCGTACTCCCCGTGGACGGGTGGCCACCCTGGCAGCCTATCAGCATTTTGGCCGTTTAGTCCCCGCATCACTCCAGACGACCCTGTTTTGATCATGCAACAGATCTTCGAATTTCCCATTGCCTCGTCCTGTACCTTTGACAATTTTATTGTCTGTGACGGAAATGCCGCTGCGCTCCGTTTTGCACGGCGGATTAGTGATGCTGCCGAGTCGGAACGGCTGCTCTATCTGCACGGACCGTCCGGTTCCGGCAAAACGCATCTGTTGAAGGCAATCGCCCTGGCCATGGCAACAGACGGCTCCTCTCCCCCCCCCTATTTTTCCTGTCGCGAATCCTTTTCTGCTGAAACGCTGATCAGCCTCTTTGACGGTGCATCGGCGCTGGTGGTGGATGACCTGCAGCTGATGCCCGATGATACCGATATCAGGGCCGCCCTGTGGCAGCTGTTCAACGACTTTCATGAAACGGGGCGGCCGGTTGCCCTGGCAGGGCAGCCTCCCCCGCGAGAGTTGCCCTACCTGGATGACCATCTGGTTTCGCGCCTTCTTTGGGGACTGGTCGCCCGGGTGGATGCCTCCGACGATTCCTCACGGCGCATGATTCTGAAGAAGATTGCCGATGATCGCCAGGTGCGGGTTTCCGATGATGTGGTTGATTATATTCTGGCCACAACCAGTCGTGAGGTTGGCGAACTGATCAGTTTCTTTGAATCGATCTACCGTTTTTCCCTGACCGATAAACGCAGGATTACCCTGCCCCTGGCCCGGGAGACGCGGGAGCGCATCGGACCGGGAGCCACCTGACATGCCTCCCTATCGTAACCGACTCAAAACACCTGAAGAAATTGAACTGGACAAAAAGCGTGACGAGTTGTCCCGTTTCCAATGGCATCTGGCTGAACTGGAGCAGACCTGCGCCGACCTCAAAGCGGAGATTCGCCGGTTTGAACAGACCTATGAAACAACACTAGGCGCTCGTATCTCGACGCTGGAGGACCTGGAGTGGCAGCTGAAGGGTCTGTTGGGCAGTGACGATATCATCCATGATAATGATACGGCCGCCTATGAAGAATCCATTGCCCATTTTCATCGTCGGACGGACCTGCTGGATGAGGATGATACTCCCGCCCCGGATGGTCCCCAGAAGAGCCTGAAAAGTCTCTACCGAGAGGTTGCCAAAGCAATTCACCCCGATCTGGCCACCGATGAGGAAGAACGCCTGCGGCGACAGGAGCTGATGGCAATCGCCAACCAGGCCTATGGCGACGGCGACCGGTTGGCGCTGGAAGAAATTCTCAGCGATTGGGAGTTGGGGCCGGAACAGGAACCCGGTACGGATGTCGTTCTTGAGCTTGTGCGAATCATTCGCCTTATCGCCCGAGTCCAACAAAATATCCATGCCGTAATCCGTCAGATCGAAGAGTTGAAGGCGACTGATATTTTCAGCTTTAAACTGCGTGTTGATGAGGCAGCGCTTGATGGTATCGATCTGATGGCTGAAATGGCCGCCAAGGTTGATCAGGATATACGCAAAATCAGGCATCGACTGGCGGCGGCTCGCGGAGAAGATGATGAACCGGGCCTGCCTAGCAATCCGCTCCCGGCGACGCGTCTGCTGCGCTTTCCTGCTGAACACTCCTGCGGCATGCTCTATGAACGAAGCTCCGGTTCAGTTGATTATCGCGACTGGCAACGTCTGGGCC
>JACAAY010000197.1 GCA_013377095.1 Desulfuromonadales bacterium | reverse complement strand
CGGCAGTCAAAATCTTATGATTGCCCGGTCAGATAAGCGTTTGAAAGATTTGCTCCAAAAGAAAAGGAAAAAAAACAAGAGTAAGGGGTGTGACTTCGAATACTGTTGATTGTGCATTCGGAACAAAGTAGCAAAAACAAAATTTCCAGCCTCTCAATTCCAAAAAATATCGACCAGAATGAGTATGACACTTGGCTCACCACCCGACATCTTAAACCCAAAATGTGCCTTAAATCACTTTCTGCACAGTCACGACAGCAGTTTCACAATTCCCTCGACAAATATCAACTTTCAAAACAACCTTCTAATTAGATTTCAACTATGATCAATAAGAAGTCGGGACAAAGCATGAACATACTTGTTGTTGAGGACGAAAAGAAGGTTGCCGATTTTATCAAGCGGGGCCTGGAAGATGACGATTTTCAGGTCTCAATCGCTTACAATGGCGAAGAAGGACTTAACCTGGCTTTGACGGGTGAATTTAGCCTGGCGATTCTGGATGTGATGCTTCCCAAAAAAGACGGATTAACCGTCATAAAAGAGTTACGCGAAGCCGGCAGTAATCTGCCGGTACTGATGCTGACCGCCCGTGGCACAACCGAGGATATCGTTTCCGGACTTGAGGCTGGCGCCGATGACTACCTGCCCAAGCCGTTCGCCTTTGCCGAGTTACTGGCCCGCGTCAAGGCGCTGGTGCGAAGAAGCGAATGGGACCACGGCGCTGAGATACTCTTTGCCGATCTGCGACTCGATCCGGTCACCCACAAGGTTTGGCGCAGCGGCAATGAAATCGAACTGACTGCCAAAGAATACGGGCTCCTGGAATACATGGTGAGCAATCCCAATACGGAGTTGACCCGAGCCATGATTGCCGAACACTGCTGGGACAATTCCTTTGACAGCTTCACATATGTTATAGATGTTTATGTCAGCTATCTGCGCAAAAAGGTGGACAGGGACTATCCCACGAAACTGATTCATACGGTTCGCAGAAAGGGCTTCATGCTTCGAGAGTCATTGGCGCTTCCCGGTTTTTCTGACAGGTAGTATTGCACTTATGGCCGCGTTACTGCGGCCGTAAGCTTTTTTCATTTTCTTGTTCGAAAACAGCCCGCTCCGGTTATGGTGTAATGAAGTGGAGTTTGTGAGACGGCATGGTGGGTTGAGCCACCACCGGAGTTCAACATTGACCCATGTTACAATGCAAATTACAGATAACTCAGCTAGTTAAAGATTTAGGTGAGTTACCGTTCAACGTCGATGAAGGGTCAAAACAGGAATCTGATTCACACCTTTCTGTTTTTCCGCTTTGAAAGCTGGAGTCCCCAATTGGTCGTTGCATCGCAATAGGTGTCTCCCGTTTGCCACGTAGCGTTTACAAAAATTTTCTGGCTTGCAGTCTGTCCGTAACTTGAGGGTGCTAGGGTAGTAAAAAAACCTGGAGGCACCACCGATGAAGGACCAGACAACAAAACTACATGTCGTTCGGGAGAAACAGCCGCTGGTTGCATCGGCTGCGCTCCTGGCAGCCGGGCTGATCAGGAGCATGGCAATCAAAAGCCACACCCTGAAATCCCGTCGGCGCGAACTGGAACTCCTACAGCGGCGCCCTGAAACCCACCTGTCACGGAGTCAACTGTACAGGGAGAAGAGCGCCGGCTCAGCTCCCACCATAATCGTAGGTGGGTTTGTTCCCGATGCGACCGAAACGGCGGAGTTCCAGCGCAGGATTCTGCGTAAATACGGTTCCATCTATTACCTGAATTTTCCCCGTAACGGATTTTGCAGCGAGATGTTTGCTGCCCAGCTCACGGATCTGATCGATCACCTTGGAAAAAAACGACAAAAACCGTTCATTATGGGAGTCAGTTTTGGTGGAGGCTTGCTGATCGACTTTCTGAAGGACGCCGAGGAGGCGCTGCACAAACAGGTACGTGGCCTCATTCTGGTCAGTCCCGTCGTCTGCAGCGACGACCTGATCAGAACGGATGGAGATAAACGGGGGGGAGTCAGGTTGCTGGAACACAACCTCAAAAAAATCCTGAGCGCTGACCCGGCTGTTCCAGAGAATATCGATAAGCTGATGGAGCGTTCCCGTCGATGCTTTCAGGCCCTGTTTACGGGGGGCGCAGAGAATCGCACGCTGAGTGTCCGTCACCTCTCCATCAAGAAGAAAATATTCGAGGTCATTTCCGGCACCTCAGCCTTGGGAGGGTTTCAGCGGGTGATGGCTCTGCGTGATTTCACCTTTCCCGGACTGAATGCCGCGGTCTTCCGTGGCCCAGTGCTGACATTACTGGCCGAGCAGGAGGAGGACATGCTGGTGCCCTCATCACCCACGCTGAAGCTGTTCCGCAATACGGGTCTTTATACAAGGCTCTTCCCGAAATGTCATGTCAAGACGGTGCGGTCAGGCAACCCCGAGGATGGGGTGCCCCACGCCTCGCTGATCTTTCATCACGAACCGTACAACAACCTGATCGAAAGCTGGTATGACCGCCAGCTCAACCCGTATCTTCAAATGGCGGTTTGAGTGGGGATATTTGCCTCGTTTGTGAAAGCCGCTCCGATGCAGGGAGCCATTCGGTCTGCAGCAGGCAGGCGCGTGCGACAGTTTTATGCCAGGGATCCACGAGCGGAGCAGCGGAAGCTGTTCGGAGAGCTGATTGCAATGGCGGCTATGACGCAGTTCGGAAAGGATTATGGCTTCTCGCGCTTGGCTGGGCTGCCTTTTGAGCAGGGGTATGCCGCTTACCGTGACAGGGTGCCGATCCGGACCTACCATGATTTCTGGAACGATTATTTTGCGGAAACCGGCTCGTTGTCTCCATCCGGCACGCAGAGGATTGATCTGCATAATACGACCTGGCCCGGCCGGATTAGTCTGTTTTGCGAAACATCCGGTACGACCGCGCCCAGCAAATTCATTCCCTTCTCCCGGCAGATGTTTGCGGCAAACCGCCAGGCTGCCCTGGACCTGATCTCCTGTTATCTAGAGAAACATCCCCGGTCCGCCATTCCCGGCGGCAAGGTTCTGTACATGTCAGGATCAACCGCCCTGAACGACATGGGGCGGGGAGTCTACTCCGGTGATATGAGCGCCATAACACTCCGCTTTCGTCCCTGGTATCTGGCGGGTTTTGTGGAGCCTTCTGCTATACTGTCCTCTCTGCCCTGGGAAGAAAAACTCCAGGGGATGGCTGAACTGCTGTTGTCCGATCCCCAAATCCGGGTCATTTCCGGTGTGCCGCCCTGGATTATTCTGCTGCTACGCCGCTGCCGGGATCTGTCGGGCAAAACGTTGCGCCAGATCTTGCCCCAGCTTGAACTGATCATCCATGGTGGCACCAGCCTCAAGCCCTATCGGGCCGAGTTTGACGAGCTGTTCGATGACAACCTGCCCAGCATGCTGGAAGTGTTTCCTTCGTCGGAAGCGTTCATGGGGTTCCAGTGCGCCGGTGACGCGGATATGCGGTTAACCCCCTTCTATGGGGCTTTTTTTGAGTTTGTTCGGTTCGAGGAGCTTGACGAGCGGGGGCGGCCTGCCCCCCATGCCGTGGCTATCCCTCTGGAACAGGTCGTAACAGGGCAGCGCTATGCAATCATCCTGAGTACTTGCGCAGGACTCTGGAGATACCATATCGGCGATACGATCCGTTTCACCTCCTTGAGTCCCCATTTGATCGAGTTTACCGGCCGGGATCGTTTTCTGGACAAGCTGGAGGAAAAGGTTACCCAGGAAGAGGTGGAACGGGTGGTGAGTGAGCTTAATCGCTCCGCTGACTGTGCCATCCGCGAGTTCATGGTCGCAAGCGATATTCCGGGCCGACGTCATGTCTGGTTCGTGGCAGGGACATCCGTCCATGACCGGGAGCAGCTTGCCGTGCAGGTGGATCTGAAGCTGAGGGGATTCAACGCCGATTACGCCACTTTCAGGGAGCAGGGAAGAATTGCTGTTCCCAATGTCGTCATTCTTCCTGCTGACGTGATCTATGACTGGTCACAGGCGGAGCGTAACAAGCTGGGTGGCCAGTCAAAAATTCCGCACATCGACCCAACCCCGGACGGATCGCTGGCCGCAAGCCTCGGGGAGTATTATTCCAAAACATATCTACATCATCCGGCGAATCCGCACTTCAATATCCGATAGGTTATGGAATAGACTTCAGCCTTCATTACGGCTTGATGTAGGCATTCAGCCCGATGGTGATTGGCTTGCCATCTACTTCAGCGGTTGTAACGACATTCCCTCGTGTGCTGGCAATCACCAGGGTTTTGCGGGATGCCGATGGCGTCGGTTTTTCCAGGTCAATTTCAATGCAGAGCTTGTTGCCTTTGATTTCAACGGTCATTGCCATGAGGTCGGTTTACCTTTGATCAGCTGTTGATCGCCTTCTTGAGCAGTGCGCTCGGTCTGAAGGTCACGATGCGCCTGGCCTCGATGGTGATCGTCTCTCCGGTCTGGGGGTTGCGTCCGCGGCGATCGTTCTTCTGCTTCACTTCGAAATTGCCAAAACCGGATATTTTGAGATTCTCCCCCTGCTCCAGGGTGGATTTCATGATGGAAAATAACGCCTCCATCATTTCAGCCGAATCGCGTTTCGTCATATCGGTGCCGGTCATTATTTTTTCAACGATGTCTGCCTTGGTCATGTCCTGTTGTCACCTCGTTGCTATGGTTAGTTCAATCGTCTTTATGCAACTATTCAAAAGCTTTCCGTCTACCCGCCAATCAAGCCCCATCAAGCTACAACAAGAAACGGGCGGATACAATATATGATCGCAGATCC
>JACAAY010000196.1 GCA_013377095.1 Desulfuromonadales bacterium | reverse complement strand
AGCCCGGCCGCATCGGCCGAGGTCCAGGTGAGCGGGCGTAGCGCGTTCGAATTCAGGTCGTAGACCGCACCGGAGTCACCCTTCCAGCTTCCGTTCGCTTGCGGTAATGCCCGGTAAACCTCGTACAGCGTGCAGGCGCTCCGATCCAGCACCAGAACATGCCGGTCACCATTTGACGAACTGCCTCCTTCGATGGGAGCATTGCTGGGCAGCGGATAGGGGCCCGGATCGCTTTCGTCGTCATATGTGAAGGTGATGGCGACCTTGGGCTGCGTACCTGAAACGGTCATGAAGGGGATACCGATGGGCGCGCCCTCCCAGAGGCCGGAGCCAAAATCGGGGTGCAGGCCGGTGGTTGCGCCGATGGTGGTGATGTAGGCGGATGAATTGGCGGAAACCGGCAGGGTGTCAACCGGTGTATTCCAGACATTATCCGCCGGAAAGAGAGAACAGCCTGCCAGGGTAGGGGGGGCTGCCAACAGCGTGCTTCCCCCTGTCCAGGTTACCACTACCCAAAAAAAGGCAACAAACATGCAGAACCATCGTAATGACACTGACCGGTTATTCATGGAATTACCTCCCGAGCAAACGTGCCTCATTAGATTGAGTCGTCAGGAATGAAACTGCGCCGTTTTTCTGGTACTCTTATGGAGTAAAGGGAAATTCTGTCTACGACGGATGTCACAATTGAGCAATCTATGATACTACATGAGAAGCTTGCAGTGATATAGTTATGAAAGGCACTGATCTGCTCAGTTTTCGGGGATACAATGCCTCACAACAAGGAGCGTGAACATGGATACCGACACAAAATTCAAGGCGCTGGTGGTTGAGAAAACGGAAGACAAGCAGTTTCTTCGTCAGATCAGGGAGCGTTCCCTCGTCGACCTCCCTCCCGGTGATCTGCTGGTGCGGGTTCACTATTCATCGCTCAACTTCAAGGATGCCCTCTCGGCCACGGGACATCCCGGCGTGACGCGTCAATTCCCGCACACTCCGGGCATTGACGCCGCCGGAGAGGTGGTGTCGTGTGATAACGGCATTCTTTCTCCGGGAGCGAAGGTGCTTGTCACCAGTTACGACCTGGGCATGGAAACCGACGGTGGTTTCGGTCAGTATATTCGTGTTCCTTCCGCTTGGGCGGTTCGTCTGCCCGAAGGACTGACCCTGCGGGAAGGAATGGCGCTGGGCACCGCCGGCTTGACGGCCGCACTTTCGGTGTTTAAACTGGAGCGCGCCGGTGTGCGCCCAGAGGATGGAGAGATCCTGGTCACTGGCGCCACCGGCGGTGTCGGCAGTATCGCGGTTGCCATTTTGGCCCGGGCCGGTTACAGGGTGGTTGCCTCCACAGGAAAAAGCGTTAAGAGCGGTTTTCTGGCCGATCTCGGTGCGACAAAGGTAATCAGCCGCGAGGATGTGCTCTCCTTTGCCGAGAAACCCCTGCTGGCGGAGAAATGGGCCGGCGCCGTGGATGTGGTTGGTGGAACAACCCTGGCCGCGGTGCTCAAATCGACAAAGTACGGCGGTGCTGTAACCTGTTGTGGACTGGTCGGCTCACCGGAACTGAACATGAATGTGTATCCCTTTATCCTGCGGGGGGTCAGCCTGATCGGCATCGATTCGGTCCATTGTCCACGGGATATTCGCAAACAGCTCTGGGTGCGATTGGCATCGCAATGGAAGCCGGCCCGTCTCGATCAGATGGTTCGTGAGTGCACCTTGGCGGGACTGGAAAATGAGATCAGTGCGATCCTGCAAGGCGGTATCACGGGGCGTGTAGTGGTCAATCTTTTGGATAGCTGAAAAACAATATGTAAGGAGGATGTCATGAATATTCTTTCTATTTTTGGAAGCCCGCGCAGCGGCAAGAACAGCGCCAGTATTGCCAATCGTTTCACCGATACCGCCGCCAGCTTTGGTGCGGATATACGAAACTTCGAGCTGAACCGGCTTACCTACCGGGGATGCCAGGGGTGCTATGCCTGCAAAAAGGGGGTGGATCGCTGCATACTGAACGACGACCTGACCCAGGTGCTAGCCGCCGTCCATGAAGCCGACTTGGTGGTGCTGTCGTCTCCGGTCTATTTCGGAGATGTTACCTCCCAGCTCAAGGGGTTCATCGACCGTACGTTTTCGTTTCTCAAACCGGAATACATGACCAGCCATGAACCGAGCCGACTGAGCCCCAAGAAACTTGTCTTCGTGCTTTCCCAGGGACATCCCGACGACAGCATGTTTGCGGACATATTTCCGCGCTACGAAACTTTTTTAAAATGGATGGGCTTTGCCGAGAGGCGTTTGATACGCTCCTGCGGCTATGGACCGCTGACCGTCGATTCGGTTCCCGAGAAGATACTGAAACAGGCCGAGGATGTTGCCAGGGAGTTGATGGAGTGATACTTTTTTGCAGTATGATGGTTTGCCGGTGGCAAAACTAGTGTTGGAAGGGCAATGAGCTTGTGATGAAGAAGCGGGAAATCGAGAACGTGACGCCGAAAAAGACAGCTTTCAGTTAATATAGCTGACGACTTGCAACGTTTCGCGCATGACCCCGTCAAGATCGTTGCATTGATCGGCAATTTCATTTCTGAGGAGTACGAAGGATTGCACATCCATCCCCAGTATCTTCAATCCAAAGCCGGATTCTGTGCGACGGACTGCGCTGGCACGCAGGTTGAATGAGGCATCACTGTCGTAGTGCACCGTAACATCCAGCGTCTGGTCAAAGGGAATATCCTGGGTGGTTTTGATAAACAGCCCTTTCAAACTCACGTTGTCCAAATTGCCGACAATGGACTGATCTTTACAATGTATCGTTGCCACTGCGGAGAAATTCACCCTGGTGCATCTTCTTGTATCCATTTTGAACTCACTTTCTCAGAAAAGCGACTGTGTTCAGATACCAAGCAAACCTGTCAGCGGAAGCCTTCATGTTTAATGATAGTATATATATGATTGAACGCATTCAGGCAAGTAATTATGTTGTGTCCAGATTTTAATCATCATCTGTTTTCTCGTTCCCCTGATCTTCCGAAACATCTCCCGGTTCCATGGCTGACTGCAAGCCCAGCGCCATTTCGGGGACGATCCCCATTTTCCTGTAGATGGGGCGAATCTTTTCCCGGATGGACGGAAGTAATCGACCAAACATGATCCCTCCACCCAGACAGGCGATCCCGCCCATGACGAGCGTGGCCCGTACTCCAATCCTGCCGGCTATGATTCCCGCCGCGAGCCCACCCAGCGGAGTTGTACCCATGAAGGCCATGGTATAGAAACTCATTACACGCCCCCGTTTATCATCATCCACAATGGTTTGAAGGATCGTGTTGCTGGAGGCGATCTGCGCCATGGATGAGAATCCGGCCAGACAGAGAAAGGTGAGTGACAGGTAAATGTTGTTGGAGAGGGCAAAACAGGCCACTGCCACACCAAAAAAACCCGCCGAGACGGCAATGATCCTGCCCAACCCCAAAACCGTCCGGCGCGAGGCCAGGTAGAGGGTACAGCTTAGCGCCCCGATGCCGACGGCAGCTACGAGAAATCCGAAGGTATGGGCGCCGCCGTGGAGTATTTCGCGGGCAAAAATTGGCAGCAGAACCACGTAGGGCATACCCATCAGACAGGTGAGTGCCAGCAGGGCGAGAATGCTCCTGATCGGGGTAAAGTGGTAGGCGTACCCGAATCCTTCCCGTAACTCATGGAAAATATGTTTTCTGTTTCCGGTTTTTGCGCGGGAAGTGATCCGCATTGCCGCTATGGCGATGATGACCGCCAAGTAGCTGGCTGCGTTGATCACGAAGCAGATGCCCTCACCCAGTGAGGCAACCAGCAGTCCGGCAATGGATGGGCCGATCAGTCGGGCACCGTTGAACATGGAGGAGTTGAGGGCAATGGCATTGCTCAGGTCTTCCTTGTTCTGCACCAGATCAACCACCAGGGACTGGCGAACCGGGATATCAAAGGCGTTGACGATGCCGAGAAACGCACTAAAAACGATGATCTGCCAGACCTGGATGGTCCCTGTCAGCACGCAGGCGGCCAGAAGCATGGACTGAAGCATGGCGCAGATTTGGGTAATCAGGAACAGGCGCTGTTTGTTCCAGCGATCGACCAGCACGCCGGCCACGGGCGCCATCAGGAATGTGGGAAACTGGCTGGCGAACCCGGTTACACCCAGCAGGAGCGCCGAACCGGTCAACCGGTAGACCAGCCAGCTCACGGCAACCTGCTGCATCCAGGTACCGATCAGTGAGGTGCCCTGTCCGATAAAAAAGAGCCGATAATTGCGGGAATGCAGGGCGCGTAACAGAAATGTAATGTCTACACGCCCGATGCCGGATGGTCTCATCTTCAAAGTTGTACTATCAGTGATCCTTCCCGTCAATCATCGTCAGCTCTGAAGCATTCCATCCACCCCCCGTGACCTTGACCAGAGTCACGCTGGCTGCCATGCGTCGACCGAGGATGTCGATGCTGTTGCGCTCTACACTCAGGGCGGTGGTCTGGGCAATGATGACATTGAGATAGCTGACGATTCCGGCTTTGTACTGGTTGGTGGTGATTGCCAGTGACTGGCGGGCAGCCAGAAGCGTCTCATTCTGCACAGCGGCTTCCTGCTCCAGGATCCTCAGTGCCGCCAGGTTGTCCTCCACCTCCTGAAAACCGGTCAGAACCGTCTGGCGATATGAGGCCACCGTGGCATCGTAGGCTGCCCGGGCCTCATCAACCTGTGCTCCGCGCAGTCCACCGTCAAATACGGTTTGCGCCAGGATGGATCCCAAGGCCCAGACACGGTTGGGCCAGCTCAACCAG
>JACAAY010000195.1 GCA_013377095.1 Desulfuromonadales bacterium | reverse complement strand
CCATCGGCTCCTTCATCTTCCTGGGACCCACCGGCGTGGGAAAAACCGAGCTGGCCCGCACCCTGGCAGCGGCGCTGTTTGACTCGGAGGATAACCTGATCCGCATCGACATGTCCGAGTATATGGAGAAATTTGCCGTGTCACGCCTGATCGGGGCTCCTCCCGGCTATATCGGTTATGAAGAGGGGGGGCAGCTGAGTGAGGCAGTCCGACGCAAACCCTACTGCGTGTTGCTCTTCGATGAAATCGAAAAGGCGCACCCGGATGTGTTCAATATCCTGTTGCAGATTCTGGATGACGGCCGGGTCACGGACAGTCACGGACGCACGGTCAGCTTCAAGAATACGGTTATCATCATGACCTCCAATATTGGAGCTCCCTACCTGATCGAGGGGATCACCCCGTCCGGGGAAATCCGCGAAGAGGCACGAGAGGCGGTGATGCAGGAACTGCGGACCGCTTTTCGCCCCGAGTTTCTCAATCGTGTCGACGATATCGTACTTTTTAAGCCGCTGCATCTGGACGAGATCGTGCGGATCACCGACCTGCTGGCGCAGCAGCTGATTGAGCGCCTCAAGGATCGCCACATAACCCTGACACTCTCGGAAGACGCCAAGCGCTTCATCGCCCAAAACGGATTTGATCCGGTCTATGGCGCCCGCCCGCTCAAGCGCTACCTGCAGCGGGAACTGGAAACCCGCGTTGCCCGGGCCATCATTGCCGGAGACGTGGGTGAAGGTGGTTCATTGCAGGTTGAAATGGTGGCTGGAAAGCTGGAGATCCTTATCAAACAGGGACCGGACGGGGATAGCTGATACCGTTTAACGAGAGGCATGGAAAAGGTGCCAACCTGCTCGAGATTGACACCTTTCGGTTATTGCCTTTATTTTATGTAGATATATTTTTCGGCATTAAAGAGTTCTTCTTCTGCATTTTCTTTATTTTCCTTGTAACCGTCCTCTATTTTCTTTTCCAGATCGATCATCTTATTCATCTTGTCTTTTTTGTTTTCAGCTATTTGATCCGTAGGTGGTTTGGTATCAATGGCTTGATTTGTTGCAGCACACGTTCCAATTTTCTGATCTTTCATGTGATTAATCTCCTTTTTTGAGTGTGAAACTGTCGAAGTATTCCGTCGTGCTTAACATAACTGCCACATGTGACGGACTGCGTTGATTATCCTGTCGTTGACAGTTTGCGAAAAACGACCGGTAAAAGATCCGGAAGATCCTCAGCGATGAGTCCGGGACCGAACTCGGCGGCGGCAGCGCCGTGGAGCCACACTGCTGCAGCTGCGGCCAGAAACGTATTCATGCCTTGCGCAAGAAGCCCAAGCACGATTCCGCTCAGCACATCGCCTGAACCGGCTGTGGCCAATGTTGGCGGCGCATTGGAGTTGATAATAATCCTCCCATCCGGGGACGTGATCACCGTGTCGCTGCCTTTGAGTATAATGATGGCGCCACTGCGTCGGGAAGCGGCGCGTGTACGGGTGAGCTTATCGCCTTTCAGATCGAACAGACGGAGGAACTCCCCGTCATGTGGTGTGAGAACGCATGGCCCGTTAATCGCCCGATCGAGCGTTGTTGGATCACTCTGGAAGGCGGTTATCGCATCCGCATCGAGCAGCGTGGGTCGGCCGCTCGCCAGCATGGCAAGCGCACGTGCGCGGGTGTCGTCACCTGCGCCGGAACCTGGCCCGATCAGCAAGGCAGAGAAGCGGCGATCTTCCAGCAGACGGACAAAATCATCCGGTGCCGCGAGTGGTTGAACCATGATGCAGGTCAATGCAGCCGCGTAAATTGGCAGGGCGACCTCGGGAACTGCGATCGTTACCAGTCCCGCACCGGCGCGGGCTGCTGCGCGGGCGGCCAACCGGGCAGCTCCGGTGATTGGATAGCCTCCGGAGATCAACGCGTGGCCACGTGTGTATTTGTTGCCGGCATCATCGGGTTGCGGCAAATCAGAAATCCAGAGTTCCGGGGCGTTCTCGAAAGTGTCCGGGATAATCTGCTCAAGCACAGCAGGCGGGGTACCGATGTCGGCGACGACAAGTTCACCACAGAGCATTCTGCCGGGCAATAACAGGTGTCCCGGTTTCTTGCGAAAAAAGGTGACCGTCAGGGCCGCCGCAACAGCGCCCAATGCTTCGCCGGTATCGCCCATCAGTCCGCTTGGGACATCGACGGCAACGATTGGAAGACTTCTTTGGGCTGCCGCAGACATCGTTTCCTCAGCAGGCCCCTCCAGCGCGCGGCTGAGCCCGGCCCCAAAGATCGCATCCACCACTAGTTCCGCCCCGCCGAGCACTGAGGGGGCCAGGGGTTCAACGTTACCGCGCCAAAGCTGTGCGTGGTGGCGCGCTTCGCCTTTCAGGCAATCGAGCGATCCAAGCAATGCGATACGGACGGGCCAACCAGCAGCGGCAAGTAACCGGCCAACTACAAAACCATCTCCTCCGTTGTTACCGGGTCCACACAAAACTACGACGGGGCGCACGGCCCAGCGCCTCTCGATTTCGCTTGCTACGGCCCTGCCCGCGTTTTCCATCAGCTCAATGACCGGCGTGCCGGAGAGCACTGTCAGGCGATCTGCCTCGCCCATCCGGCGGACATCGAGTACCGCTCTATCGAAATTCATCACTGTTCCCATTCGCACTCTCCCCGAAGATTCCAACGATGACAAACTGCGGACAAAGCCTCAGGGCTGACTGTCAAACGGGCTTGGTCCAGTGTGTTTACTGTGCTTTTTGAAAATCAGCCCCACGGGAAACCGCTTCCCACGCAGAGAATTCCCTGCGCAGAACTTCGAGTTTTGCAGTTGCCTGCTCATAGGCGTCATTTCCAAGAAGAAGGTGATGAGGAGGATTCGGGGATTCGACCGCCTGTAGAATTGCGTGGGCAGCACGCACCGGATCACCTGACTGTTTGCCTGAAATGGCGCGCAGTTGACGGCGCACCGCGCCCGACGTAGTTGCATAATCGTTAATGTGTCGCTTGCTTTCGTTTGCAGAACGTCCGGCCCAGTCGGTACGGAATCCACTCGGTTCTACCAGCATCACGTTGATACCCAATGGTTCCACTTCCTGCCAGAGCGCTTCGGACAATCCTTCTACTGCAAATTTAGTTGCGTTGTAATAGCCGAGCGCCGGAAACGAACAGAGTCCGCCGATGGAAGAAAAATTGATGATGAAGCCTTTACGAAGATTGCGCATGCCGGGCAAAACCGCATGAATCATCCTGCTCAGACCGAACACGTTAATCTCGAACATTCGCCGCACCTGATCCTCTTCACTCTCTTCTACTGCTGAAAAGTAACCGATACCCGCATTGTTCACGAGGACGTCGATACGACCGAAGGTTTCTTCGGCCGTTTTGATGGCCTTGTCGATCTGGCCCTGATCCGTAACATCCAGCTTGAGCACCAAGGCATTTTTTACCCCAGCCAGATCGCTCACATCGTCAGGATTGCGCGCTGTAACAACCGTGTTATAGCCGCGCTCAAGCAAATGCATGGCGAGCTCCCGGCCAAAGCCGGTCGAGCAGCCCGTAATAAACCAAACCGGCTTTTCGTTCTGTATCGATTCACCCTCTGTCTTTTTCATTGTCGTATCTCCTTTGAATGTAGTCGTTGATTAATCCTGTAGTCAGTCCGGGAGTGGCAACACGAAACAGCTAATGAGACAGCAGCATTACATTCCTGGTGTTTGATTTTGACCACATACTTAATATATGGCCATCACCCAATACTTCGGGATTGATTTTAATGTTGAGTTTTCCTGCAATCTCACGTGCGAGAGCCAGTTGTTTTTCAGATGGTAAATGCATTTATTCCCCTGTTTTATGAACCTCGTGCATACGTAAATCTATGTGGAAACAAAGCAACACATGTGCCAGTGTGGTTCTTGCGGTGCTGCAGTTGTAAGTATATAATTTCATTCAATAAAATTGGAGCGAAGGCAACGTGGCAGGGAAATTCTGTCAAAGAAACCCGTCACATTCAACATAACCGCTGTTAATGACGGAATGAATTCGTAATTTGTGGGGGGATAGTAAGGCTGTTGACTCCAGGAAACTCGGTGTACCAAGAAGCGTTTCAATGTGATCCTTCAGTTATGAAAGTTATGTCACATATGACGGATTCCCCTGACGGCTTTTCCTTCACCAAAAACACCAAATTTCAATAATCAGGATAACAATCAGCATGTTGTGAGTTCAGTACTGACAAACACTCTCTGGCATGTAAGTTGCGATTTGCACTGTTGACAGAGTGTTCTTTTCTGTTGTGGTTTATCAAAATTAGAAACGTAATCATTCAAAAAGGAGAACGACCATGAAAGCCAGTACAAAAGACCAGGCAGAAGGCAAATTTCACGAAGTGAAAGGTGCAATCAAAGAGGCGACAGGAAAAATATTCGACAACCCAAAGCTGCAAGCTGAGGGAACAGGTGAAAAGATTGCCGGTGAACTTCAGGAAAAGTTCGGAAAGATCAAGAAAGCGCTGGGCGAGTAGTGACAGAGGGAATTCATGTGCCGCAGTCTTAATGATATCCGGACTGCGGTTGCATGATACACCACAACGTAAAATCCGAAAAACCCGATAACTTCGGAGTAAAAGCGTTCAGCTAGCTGCATGACAGCGCTAAAGGGATTCAACCATGAAAACAATACATTCACTCTACGTAATGGCAGCAGCGACGGCTCTTCTGGCGTTCAGCGCACCGGTGATCGCAGCAGACATGGACAGCCGCATTGCGGCCTCCGCCAAGGATTCCTATGTATTCAGAACCTACCTTCAGGGTGATGACATCAGAATCCAGTCCAGGGACGGTGCCGTCACCTTGACCGGGATGGTCC
>JACAAY010000194.1 GCA_013377095.1 Desulfuromonadales bacterium | reverse complement strand
AGGCTTGCCATTAGATCAAACGGCCTGAAAGTCCATTTCCGACTGAGGCGGGACAAGCATATCTAATATCACGACCAATCAATCGTATCTGGAGTCAAATGACCTTTTTTCCACAATCCAGCCAGTCAACATCCATCATGCTTCCTGTGCTGAAGCTCTTCCTTATTCCAGTCGGGGGTGGAATCCCTGCTGGTGTTTTGCTTGCTAGCACTAAAGGCTTGGCTTGGCCTATCACCACAGGGCTCTACTTGGTTTCGGATATGGTCCTGGCCCTTGCCTTTGAACCGATTCTTCGGCTTCTCACCGCGCTGGGGAGGAGAGTCCCGTTTCTAGGTCGTTTCAGCGCGAAATTAAAGGCTGCAACAGCTCGTAGCGTGGCACATTACAGTGGCACCGGCGCAGGCCCCCTTTCTCTCGTAATGATTGCCTTCGGAGTGGATCCAATGACAGGTCGCGCCACGGCGCTCGCCGCAGGCCACGGATTCCTTACCGGCTGGGCCTTTGCCATAGCAGGAGACATGCTCTATTTCGCCGTAATCGCGCTCACGACTTTGCATCTGAACTCGTACTTTCAAGACCCAAACACTACAATGCTGGTCGTCCTTGGTGCGATGTTTGGCGTGCCCATATTGGTACGCCACTTTCGATCTCCACAAGGTGTTACAAGCTGAGTATTGCACAATATTATGCACTTAAGGCATCCGTTTAAAAATGAAAGGAAGATTAATGACCAAAGCCGATCTCGTTGGAAAAATCACAGATGGTATGGGCTGCACCAAGTTGGAAGCAAAAGATTACGTCGAATCGGCCCTTGCCCTCATCAAACAAACCCTTGAATCAGGCGAGAACCTGAAAATAGCTGGATTCGGCAGCTTCATCGTCAATCAAAAGAAAGACCGTCGTGGCCGTAATCCCCAGACAGGAGAAGCCATCATCATTGAAGCCAGACGGGTCATCTCCTTCAAACCATCGCGAATTCTGCGTGATGCAATCAACGAATAGATGTGCGGTCGAATAGTTACAGCTATCTCTCCTGAATATCTCGCTTCTCTTTTCGGCCTCCAGGATGTCCCTCGCATTGAACCGCGATACAACGTCGCTCCATCCCAG
The DNA here is from genome assembly GCA_013377095.1 of Desulfuromonadales bacterium. Lineage (GTDB taxonomy): Bacteria > Desulfobacterota > Desulfuromonadia > Geobacterales > Pseudopelobacteraceae > Pseudopelobacter. Next base: position 3,833 of record JACAAY010000194.1, on the reverse strand, counting down.
GCGGTTGGCGTAATCCGCTGTGATGATTCAGAACACAACCGTTTCGACCTTATGAAATGGGGCTTGGTTCCTTCCTGGTCGAAAGACACAAAGATCGCCAGCCACACCATAAATGCCCGTTCCGAAACTGTTGCGGAAAAGCCGGCGTTCCGGCACGCCATCAAATACAACCGCTGCATCATCCCCACATCAGGTTTTTACGAGTGGTTGCGTACCGACCAGCACAAACAACCGTATTTCATCCACCAGGCAAATCATGCCCCCATGTGTTTTGCCGGTATCTGGGAGCACTGGAATGATCCTGATGGTGCCGTATTAGAGACGTTTTCCATCCTCACCACGACTGCAAACGAGCTGATTGGAGAGCTGCACGACCGGATGCCGGTAATATTGTCACCTGAAGACTATGAGTTTTGGCTCAACCGGAATATGCATGACGCGCAGCTGCTTGAAAGGCTTTACCAGCCCTATCCAGCCGAACGTATGGCAGCATACAAAGTCCCAGACCTTATCAATAATCCCCGCTTTGATTCCCCCTCCTGTATCCTCCAGGTCTGATGGCAACGAATACTATAGATAGCCCGATTGAGCGTCTTTCCGGTTCCGTAGAGCGCGTCACCTTCCACAGTGAAGAATCCGGCTTCTGCGTCCTGCGCACAAAGGTCAGGGGACAGCGTGAACTAATCACCGTCATCGGCTCGGCTGCCTCAATTACTCCTGGAGAATTCGTCGAGTGCATCGGTATCTGGACAAACGACCGGACCCATGGACTGCAATTCAAAGCCAACCAGTTGAAAGTCGTGCCCCCCAGTACCCTGGAAGGAATCGAGAAGTATCTCGGCTCAGGAATGGTCAAGGGAATAGGCCCACACTTTGCCAAGATTCTTGTCACAGCTTTCAAAGAGGATGTCTTTACCGTAATTGAATCAGAACCCGAGAAACTCCTCACTCTTCCTGGCATCGGTAGAAAGAGAATGGAAAAGGTCACCAGTGCCTGGTTTGAGCAGAAGGTCATCAGAGAAATCATGGTTTTCCTTCAGTCGCACGGAATCGGAACCGGTCGGGCAGTCAGGATCTACAAAACCTACGGCGATGAATCCATCATCAAGGTAACTGAAAATCCTTACCGACTCGCCCTGGATATTCACGGGATAGGTTTCAAGACCGCTGACACTCTTGCCATGAAGCTGGGAATCGCCCCAGATTCTCTCATTCGTGCCCAGGCCGGAGTACGACACGTTCTCCAAGAAATTGCAGACGAAGGGCACTGTGCTGCGCCATGGGATAACCTGATTAAATCCGCATCCCAACTTTTGGAAATTCCCTCCACGATCATAGAAGAAGCCATACTCGCTGAGATCGCTGCCGAGAATCTTATCCAGGAAGACATCAGCGGCATTCCCTGTCTCTTCTTGACTCCTCTCTTCCGAGCAGAATCCGGCACAGCTACCAGCATCACTCGACTTCTACGGGGCATTCCTCCTTGGGGTGTAATTGACGTTGAAAAAGCTATTCCCTGGGTAGAGGCAAAGACCAGACTGACGCTATCCGCTTCTCAGCGTGAAGCCGTCACATTAGCTCTCAACAGCAAAGTGGTCGTTATTACGGGAGGACCGGGAGTTGGCAAGACCACCTTGGTCAACAGCATTCTCCTGACCATTCGGGCAAAGCAGATGAGGGTTACTCTCTGTGCACCTACAGGACGCGCTGCCAAACGGTTATCGGAATCCACCGGCATTGAAGCAAAGACTATTCATCGCCTGCTGGAGTTCGACCCTAAAACATATGGATTCAAGCGCAACAAAGACAACCAGCTTGATACAGACCTTGTGGTTATTGATGAATCGTCCATGGTGGACATAGCCCTGATGAACAAATTGTTGGCAGCCGTTCCCACAAATGCCTCTTTAATGATAGTTGGTGACGTTGATCAGCTTCCTTCCGTCGGTCCTGGTTCCGTCCTTTCGGATATAATCGATTCGGGAGTAGTGCCGACCGTGAGACTCACAGAGATATTTCGACAAGCTGCCTCTTCGCGTATCATCGTGAATGCTCACCGGATCAACAAAGGGGAGATGCCGCTGAAAGCAGAAGGCACTGAACTGTCCGACTTTTATTTCATACCCGCCAATACTCCTGAAGAAATCCACGACAAACTCATTCAGGTGGTCACAGAGCGTATCCCCAAGAGGTTCGGTCTTCATCCGGTGAAAGATGTCCAGGTGTTGACCCCGATGAACCGAGGAGGACTCGGTGCGCACTCTCTGAATGCAGAGTTGCAGAAGGCCCTTAACGAAAAGGCGGAACCAAAAGTCACACGTTTCGGCACAACCTTTGCTCCCAACGACAAGGTGATCCAGACGGTGAACAATTACGACAAAGAGGTTTTCAACGGAGACATCGGCCAGATCACAGAGATTGATGTCGAAGAAGGGTTGGTTCAGGTGGATTATGATGGAAGGACGGTTGAGTACGAGTTCGGCGAACTGGATGAAGTTTCCCTTGCGTATGCCACCAGCATCCACAAGAGCCAAGGATCTGAATACCCAGCTGTCGTGATTCCGCTCGCCATGCAGCACTACACTCTGTTGGAACGCAACCTGATATACACAGCCGTAACCAGGGGCAAGAAACTGGTAACGATTATTGGTCAACCAAAGGCTTTGGCTATGGCTGTCAAGAACCGGAAGTCGAATAGACGTCTGACAAAGCTGGCTGTGAGGATATCAGAATCTGGCTGAAAGTGAAGAAAACTGGTAAAAGTGATCATCTCAGGACGGCAACTATCCGTCACAAACCGGTTCCACCTGAGTAATAAAGTGACTTAACGGAAAAGACCATAGAAATGAATACCCTTAAAGACCTTATTTATCATGACAAAATAAAACTCCCCTCTCCACCAAGCATAGCCTTGCGCTTGTTGGAAGCGATCAAAAAAGAGGACTTTTCGTTCACCGAAATTGCCGAAATAATCCAATACGATCCGGCACTCGCGGCAAAGGTTCTCAAAGTGGTGAACTCAGCTTTTTACTCTTTGCCGAGCAAAATTGGCAGTATCGAGCGAGCCCTTGCAATCATCGGCATTCACTCGGTAAAAAACATTGTCTTCTCCTTCAACCTAGTTGATGGCATGAAAGTTAGCTCTACCGATATTTTCAATATTGATTACTTCTGGAAGAGATCGATTATCGCTGCAATCGGAACAGAACTGTTCACGGAATATTTCAACCTCAAAGACGATAACATCTTTGTTACAGCGCTGCTTCAAGACTTGGGCATTCTCATCCTTCATTCCAATTATGTTGACGATTATTCACGATTGATCGAAGAAAAGAATAGTACGAAAACACCGATTGAAGTTCTGGAAAAGAGACAATTCGGATTCAGCCATCAGGATCTTTGCTCCGAAGTCCTGGAACAATGGGGCCTCCCAGAAAATATCTACTTACCGATCAGACATCACCACAAGTACGAGGATGCCCCTGAGCAGAACCGTCAAACGGCACGAATTCTCTTCTTGTCAAACGCGTTGTCATCAATCTACAGCGACATCGAAGCTTACGATAAAATTATACATTTCTCAAACATCATTAAAACTGATCTGGGAGTTTCCGACTCATCCCTGGAATCGCTTGTCGATCAGGGAGGGGAACGGGTTGTCAGGATATGCTCAAGCTTCCAGATCCCATCCGAAGACATTAAGCCTTTGGCGATTTTGTTGCAGGAAGCCAACGAAGGTCTGAGTGCCTTGAACCTCTCCTACGAGGCACTCCTCAAAGAGTATAAAAAGGAGAAAATGCTGTCGGAAAAGTTGGCCTTGGAGTTGAAAGAGG
>JACAAY010000193.1 GCA_013377095.1 Desulfuromonadales bacterium | reverse complement strand
GCACTTTGTCTTCTGGTCGCACAGTCCGCATTCGCCTTGATGGGGGACTTTTCTGTTGGCTACCGCATGGGTAACCTCACAAAACTCTCCACAAAAGGTATCATCAAATCCGGTGAGGGACAGCTTTTGCTCGGGAATGAGAGCTCTCCCTACACAAACAAAGCTGGGAAAGCAATCAATCCCTGGTACTTTTCCGCCTCAAAGAAAGATGTAAACGAATTCCAGGCTCTCACGGGAGAATATGTTGTGGTTGAATACGAACAGGCGAGAGTTAAAAACCCGATGAAGGACACCGATTATACTGCCAAGAAGATCTATCCCGTTACTCGGACTCTCCCTTCACCTCAGGTCTGCCAAAGCTCCAAAGTCTCGGGGATGAAATCAGATGGCGTTCGTGCCGGACGCATCGTCAAAGCTTCTCTGAAGGGGAACGTAATCAATACCTGGGAGATTGAAGTTCAAATGGGAGACGGAGGAAACCAGTTTAAAAACATGTCTGTTTCCGAGAAACACATGTTCGACTGCGCAGTGGCTTATCTGAAAAGCGGAAAAAAAGCCAAGATCTACTACAAGGAGTCGTTCATCAAGAATCCTCTCGAACAGAACACGAACTACGACGTCTACAAGATTGAACCGGTTGGAGCTGGGTTAAACTGAACTATTTTCATCTATGTTAAGGTGTCCTGTTAGTAACAGACTCTCACCACTCAAGCGGCATCCGACTGTGTGTTGAATGTCTGTGCGAACACATCCGGAGCTATGATGAGCTGGCCGGAATTTGTGTGACAGTCTAAGAAGTGAAATAAGCAATATTCTAATATCATTGTGTTTATCGGCTTTTCGCTGCCTGCTTTAAAGGAAGTAGATGCCCCCTGTTGTCATGTCAAAATGTGAATCACTATAAGGAGGCCATCTGTGAATTTTTTGAAAAAAAAGATTGCTGAAGCAGGGTTATGTCTTTTTCTTCTCATCTGTGGAGGATGTGGCGCGAGCTTGTATAACTCCCATTACGTATATACTCCCGGTGATAAGTTCAATAACGATATGAAATCATTGCCTGTAAATGTGGGTGTCAAATATCTGGATGATTTACGAGGAAATGAAAGTAAAGATAATGTCTCATTGATTTTTATACCATTAATTCCATACGCCAAATCCCATTATGATAGGCCGGAAACTGAATATAAGTTTGCAGGTAAAGGTTTAAAACCAAACGAAGATTTCGCAAAAGCACTTGTACAGGAGATGGAGCAGAACAAATTGTTCAAAGAAGTATTTTTAGTACAGCAGGAGGAAAGTAAGACAGCAGATATGATTGTTACCGGCAGAATCAAAAAAGCAAGTATTGAAACAATAGTTACGTCATATGGTTTGTCGCTGTTAGGCTTTGTCCCATGGATAGTTGGTTTGCCTGAAGGAAAGGTATACAACGAGCTTGATATCGAATTTGAAATGAGGCGAACCTACGACAGCAAAGTGGTCTGGAAATGTAATGTAAAAGGTGATTGGAATAAAATTATAGCCTTCTATTATAATCAATCAAAAGAAGACCCTTTCTTTGGAATGAATGAACTATTAAGAAAGAACCTACGAGAAGGATTATCTGAATTGGCAGAAGATATTAAGCATAAGCCTTTTGAGTTTTGGAATCATTGACCTCTCTGCACTTTCAGTTTTTAAAACAACCCTGAATCACGGCAATCTGAGTCCTACTATATGACCAACCAACCCAAAAGACATGGCGCGTAACGAAATCCAGCCAAAAAAAAAGAGCACTGACTCCCGAACAGTTGAGACCGCCCTGGATATCCTCGGCAGCAAACAGAAGGGAAGTCGTCTTGCCCGGCTGATGCCGTTTCTGGGACCTGCATTCATTGCCAGTGTTGCCTATGTTGATCCTGGAAACTTTGCGACCAATATTCAGGGAGGCGCCCAATTCGGCTACATGCTGGTCTGGGTTATCGTTGTCAGCAATCTCATGGCAATGCTCATCCAGACCCTTTCAGCCAAGCTTGGCATCGCAACGGGAATGAATCTCGCCGAACACTGCCGCGAACAGTTTCCAAAGCCAGTGGTTATTTCCTTGTGGTTCCTGATGGAACTAGTTGCCATGGCAACCGATTTGGCGGAGTTTTTGGGAGCTGCCCTGGGATTTCAACTTCTCTTGGGTATACCCCTGATTGTAGGCGCCATCCTTACCGCTTTGACAACCATGATCATCCTCGGCCTTGAGCGATATGGGTTCAGACCATTGGAAGCAGTCATCTCCTCAATGGTCGTGATGATTGCCATCTGTTATCTGATGGAAACCTTCATCGACCAGCCTGACTGGGGCCAGGTTGTGTATCATGCTTTCATTCCTCAGTTATCAGGAGCTGAAAGCGTTCTACTTGCCTCCGGCATTCTGGGGGCCACGGTCATGCCCCATGCCATTTTCCTACATTCCGCATTGATGCAAGGACGCATAGTTGTCAGGGACAAGGCAAGACTGCAAAGCCTGTATCATTTCGAGATCGCCGATGTCGTCATAGCCATGGGAATTGCGAGCTTCGTCAATGCAGCCATGCTGATTATGGCAGCGGCCACGTTTTACAAAACCGGACACACCAACATCGCTACTATTGAAGAGGCTTACCGGACACTTGAGCCACTTTTGGGGTCTTCCGCAAAATGGATCTTTGGTCTCTCGCTTCTCGTATCAGGCCTTTCGTCGTCAACAGTGGGAACCAGTGCTGGACAGGTGATTATGCAGGGATTTCTAAAAACGCATATCCCAATCTGGATCAGACGACTGGTAACCATGACCCCCTCGCTGATTGTTATTGCAATGGGACTGGACCCAACCCGAACCCTTGTAATGAGCCAAGTGATACTTAGCTTTGGACTCCCCTTTGCCATCATTCCACTGGTGATGTTTACCCGCCGCTCCGACATCATGGGAGATCTGGTTAATAAGCGCATAACATCATCCGTCACTTACCTGATTGCGGCAGTTATCATCGTACTTAACATGTACCTCTTATATAAAACGTTTGTCACAGGATGATCACATGTTCACCCATATCCTCGTCCCTTTAGATGGTTCTCTTATGGCGGAATCCGCCATTCCGGCAGCCGTTTTTCTTTCCGAAAAGCTCCATGCGCGCGTCACCCTGATGCATGTCATGGAAAAAAACGCGCCCAACGAAGTTCATGGCCAACCTCACCTGAATAAGGTAAAAGACGCCGTTGCTTATTTGAATGCAGTGGCGCAGAAGGGATTTTCGGAAGGTGTATCGGTAGATTGTCACGTTCATGAAGACGAAGTACAAAATGTGGCAAAAAGCATTGTTGCGCATGCTGAAGAACTAAAACACGACCTGGTCATCATGTGTTCCCACGGTCGTGGAAATACACTCCATTTATTTCTGGGAAGCATTGCTCAGTCAGTCATTGCCATGGATTCTTGCCCGGTCCTGATTACGCATCCAGACGACAAAGAAGGGCCGCCTGCTTTTTTCTGCCGGAACATTCTGGTTCCGCTGGATAACGACCCGGACCATACCCAGGCCTTGCCGTACTCAAAAGAGTTGGCGTTGGCCAGTGGCGCCGCCATTCATCTCGCCATGGTGGTCCCTCGTATGACCAGCCTTTCAGGAGATATGACGGTTACCGGGAGAATGCTTCCGGGTACGATATCGCGAATGTTGGAATTGGCATTTCAGGATGCGCAAGACTATCTTCAGAGTCAATTGAAAACCTTAAACGACCAGGGATTCATGGCAAACGCGTATGTTCTACGAGGAGACCCGGCCAAAACAATAGTGGATACAGCCATTCATGTCAGAATCGACCTCATTATACTGGCCACTCATAGAAAAACAGGAATGGAGGCCTTTTGGGCAGGTAGCGTTGCCCACAAGATTTGCAGTCGCAGCAAGGTCCCGTTATTGCTGATACCAATAGTTAAATAACGTTTCTATTTTACGTCGTTATTCCTTTCTATCTGTTCTTTTTGTTTCTGCTCCAGTTTTCTCTGTTTTTCCTCTAATTCCTTTTGACCGGTATCCTTGCGTTTCCGCGCTTCGATTTCCCGTTGTTTCTTATCTTGTTCTTTCTTTTTGGCATCCAGTATTTTTCGCTGGGCGTCCAGCTCCTTCTGGTGAGCGAAATCTTTGTCCTTGAGGGGAGCCTCCCCGCGCTTGAGCTGTTCCTGATTCTTTTGTTTTTGCTCTATCTCGCGCTGGCGAGATGCATCCAGATTTTTGCGACTGGCGTCTTCACGTTGGCGCAAGTCTTTTTCCTTTTGAATCGCCTGGTCGTTATCCCGTTTTTGCAGATCCTTGTTCCTGCGTTGCTGATCCAGGTTGTTGTCGTATTGTTTCTGGTGGAGTTCTGGAGAAAAAACCGGTTTTACAGTCTGGGGAGGTGGCAGATGGGACTGTGGTCTGCCAGGAACATAGGCCGGAATTGGTGTTGTAGAAACCGGGCGAGGTGCGTCAGCTTTGACCAGCGGGCGCTGACTTGCTGCAAAATGAGGCTGGGTTGACACTGAGGTGTTGAATGCCTTGCCTGATGCGGTGGCACTTGCTGGAGCTATAATGGTCACATTTGTAATGTTGGTGATGTTGTTAACTGTTGTAGTGTTGTTGACAGTCGACCTGCGATCGATATACATGCCTCTTTTGATAACCGGAGGAGCCCCGGTGACAACCGAGGGGGGAGTTCCAATCGGTGCAGGCACAATGATGCCATGACGCGAACCAGGAGGCGGTGGCACGAACACGCCGGATGGTCCAATGGGAGCTGGGCCGGGATGAACTCCTGGACGGGCTTCAGAAATGTTAATGTTGATGTTAATGGCAGGCGGAACAAAAACTGACCTTGGCGATGCCCAGTGACCATTAACAAATACCACTAAGCCATTTCTGTTTTCGTAATAGGGGTGTACCCAGTGATATTCCGGGCGAGGAGGATCGGCCCAGCGACCATAAGCCCAGACCCAGTCGCC
>JACAAY010000192.1 GCA_013377095.1 Desulfuromonadales bacterium | reverse complement strand
CGTTATGGATCGGTTCATTGCTTACACACCTGTCTCAAAAAGCGCAACCACTTCAATTCGTAATTCGGGTGTAACGTCAAACTGTTGGGGGATACGTGCCTATCCGAAAAATAATAGAGTTGCTATGTGTTAATAAGGTTGCAATGATTCTTTCAGAATCAACGTGACCTGTCAGCAAAAAACCTGAATGGTTTACACTTGTGTGAAGTTTGACAAACAGCTTTATGCCGGGGTATAAAAATTCAGATGCATGATACCTTTAATAGGGAGGTTTAGTTATGAAGAGAATCGTAACTGTTGTACTGCTTGCCATGTGCTGGACGGCATTTGCATATGCCGGGGATGGCGCATTGTCCAAGCCGGGCGTTCTTGGTGAGGAAACCATCTTCCTGACGGAAAAGCTGTCTACAAAATATGATAATATCATCATCAGGGATTTTTCGATCGATGGAGCCGAGATTGTCAGTATGGACAAGGACGAACAGGCTAAATTGAAGGAAATCAAGTCAGATATCGTCAAGACACTTTCCGAGAGTATCGTGAGTCATGTGAAAAATGATACCAAGTTTGCCAGAGTTACCACAAAAGGAACATCTTCAGGAAGAACCGTAATTCTGGAAGGAAAATTCACCAAATTCAATGCCGGCCAGGGGGCTGCCAAGGTCTTCCTCGGATGGATGGCTCCTGAAAGCGCCAAGACCAATATTTCCGTTTCAGGGCGGTTGGTCGACGCAAGAAGCGGTAGGGAACTGGCAAAGTTCAGTGACACTCGTTCCGGTCATGAAGGTTCGACGATTGGGTTTGTAGGGTTGGTTTTTAAAATCCAGGCCAAGGACGAGGGTGAAGAAATCGCCAAGTTCATCGAAAAGTTGTATTGATTCTGATGCTATGAATTGATGTATTTCCGACAAAGCCCGCGCTCATCGATTGGCCGCGGGTTTTGTCATCAGGGGCGTTTGACTGAAATGCGTGAACTATGTGGCAACATCTGGGATTTTCGTTTGACAGCTATAATTGCCATCACCACTAATGGGCAGGTCAGCAGAAGCGGAAAGGCGGTCATGGGACGTGGTGTGGCGGCCCAGGCCGCCCGCATGTTTCCGGAAATTCCAGCTCTGCTTGCCCAACGTATTGTTGAGCAGGGTAACCATGTCCATTACCTGGGTGACAATATCGTCAGCTTTCCGGTTGAACACTCTCCCTATCAGGTTCCCGACCTGAAGCTGATCGAGCGTTCCGCCCGCGAACTGGTTGAGCTGGCAAACCATCGCGGATGGCAATCAATCGTCGTGCCGAGGCCCGGTTGTGGCGGCGGGGGGCTCTCCTGGGAGGATGTGAAACCAATACTGGAGAGCTGCTTTGATGAGCGCTTTACGGTGATTACAGCTGTGCAGGTTGATAACTATGAAGGAGCGGTATCACCATGAAAGAGAATAACTCTCCTCGCGAACAGTACGATTTTTTTGCTTTCCTTTCGCGCATGCGTTACATAAGCCGCTGGGGTCTGATGCGCAATACCGTTTCGGAAAACATCCAGGAGCATAGTCTGGATGTGGCCGTGATAGCCCACGCCCTGGTTATGATCCGCAATACCTATTTTGACGGCACTCTTGATCCCAATCGCGTTGCCCTGTACGGTATTTTCCACGATGCCAGTGAAATCTTTACCGGCGACATGCCCACACCGGTCAAATATTTCAATCCCAACTTCAAGCGCTCTTTTCATCAGTTGGAAGATCGTGCCCGGCGAAAGCTTCTAACCATGCTGCCTGAGGAGTTGGCAAGGGAGTACGAACCACTTTTCTTCTTCGAAGACCAGGAAGAGTATGCTCAGGTGGTTAAGGCTGCTGACAAGATTGCAGCTCTGCTAAAGTGCATCGAAGAGGAAAAGTCAGGTAATCTGGAGTTTCGCCGGGCAGGGGCCGAACATCAAGCGTTGCTTGCTGCCAGCCCCTTACGGGAAGTGCAGTATTTTTTGGAGAAGTTTTTGCCGGGATACCGGTTGTCGTTGGATGAACTGCATCTGGGCTAGAAGGTTTTTTTCCCCGGGGATTCCCCTGCGTTTTATCAAGCCGGTTGATCCTTACACCTACCACACTCGATACAGTCATCGGGCTTGACCGATGCTACCGACCCGTGGCACCCCTGGTTCACAACTCACATCCGTTGCTCCCTTAATCTATCCGGTACTGCTCCACTTCGGCTTCGGTGATGGTGTTGGGTACCTGTCTGATGGACTCCTCGCCATTTATTACAACACGTATTCGGCAGGTAGCACCCACTTCTGCGCGTGTGTAGCGCAACAACAGACGGGTTGCTAGGTCGAGACACTCCTCGTCCTGTCTGCCCATGACCGCAGCCAGGGGGGTGTTGCCGTCCATCCAGAACAGGGATGTTTCGCCCGGCTGAATAGCAGCTTCCAGCAGTTTATTGTCGCTCTCGTCACGCCCGATAATCAGCTTGGTACGTTTGCCTATACGGTAGTGGCGGCCGATCTTGAGCATGCGGAAGTCCCGCTGGTTGAGCTCATCGGAGTGTTCGAAAACATCCCGCACCTTGGGCACAAAGGAAAGCTCTGTCAAAAGACAGCCTCCAGCCGGGCAGGGATAATTTTTTACATCCAGATCGTCGGCCATCTGTATCTGCTCCTTGCGGGAGCGCCCCTTGATGGCAAGCAGCTTTTCACGATCCACCCATCCCTCACGCTCGGGAATGGTCGGTTCAAGGTGGTGAGCCGAGAGTGGGCGCAGTAGCAGCCCTTCCAGTCCGCTCTCCCGTTCAATTACCCGCATTGAGTCGCGGCGTTGGCTCATGGGACGCTGACCAAGAACTTCTCCAGTAATGACGAAGTCGGCTCCACTTTCCAACATATACTCTTTTGCTTTCTGTAAAAGATAGATGCGACAGTCTACGCAGGGATTGACCCCCTTGCCGTATCCATGCCGCGGGTTGCGAACGATTTCCAGGTAGTCAAGGCCCTTGTGGATAACCTTGATCGGGATGTTGAATTCCTGGGCAACGCGAACCGCTTCGGATTTACAGCCGGAATTCTTTCCAGTACAGGTACAGAAGGGGGAAGTGAAGTTGAGAGCCTCCACCTCGATGCCCATGTCAAGCATCATCTTGACCGCAAGGGTGGAGTCGAGCCCACCTGAGAGGAGGGCGAGGGCTTTGCGTTTCATAAAGAACTCCTGGGGTGCCATTATGCGGACTATCTTGATGTGTATTGGCTCCGCATCACAGGACCGATTTTTTTGCAAGGCTAGCACATGGGTTTGAAGGATGTAAAGCTTGGATGTGATTGGCCAGTTTGGGTGAACAATGAAATATGATCAGAAAAACATGTTGATTCAGGGGGCAGTGAAGCGTGGGCTGATGTCGAACGTTATGAAAGCTGCGTGAATACTGAGGAAGATATATAGTTAGGTGCCAACCCTCAATTATCGCTAAAACTCCACATCTCGCTGGGAATAACCATTCGTACTGGCTCACCGTTAACGGAGGTGGCCATCATCAGGTCACCGGTTTTTTTCACAAAGGCTTGGTCCTGTTCAATGTCAACGACTTTCACCTGATTTTTCAGTCGGAGCGATACCGCAATCTCAGCCAATGAATTAATCCAGGCTTCCATGATAGGAGCTTTAATGCGAACCTTCCTGAACACATCCTGACTTGTAGCATCTTCAATTTTCATCGCAATTTCTCCATTCTCAATTGAGCGTATTCAGCGTGGGCCGCTGTTTATATCTGAAATAACTGTATTCGATCACAGTGAACCAGAAAAGAGGCCCGGTCGAATCGGTTTAAGGTTTGAGGCTGAAATTCTGTATGGACAGCGATGGTGACTCGCTTGCCGTCATCGGAATGGCCTGAATATATTTCATACGATGTGTTAAGAGGATTTTCAAGCTGATATAGTTAGTGAGAAAGACTTTTTTCGATGATTGAATAAATGAACTAAATGAATGCAGGTGTAGAATAAATGGTGGGGGTTGGATTGCGAGGAAATGGTTTGTTGGCTAAAAGTATGTGTTATTTTGGTTCAAAAAACAGATAAAGCCGCTTTGCTCCTGGCGTGAGAAAAGAAAAAAGTTCAGTTTGCAGCCTTTAGATGTGAGCCGCCCTCTTCCGAAAAATTATCGGCTAATCTCTGGTCTACGACCCAGTAGAGATTGTCTCTCCCCAGCAGAATTGACACAGGAACGTTCAGTCTGATGGCGTATATCTGGGCGATGGAGTAAAATGGAAATTTTGCGTACATAGTTTTTTCCTTGTAGTCGCTGAATTATTTTGATTTACGATAAGCATAACTTGTGCCATATAAATATCTCAATTATATTAGGATATTGACTGTTGTAAACAAAATATTGACACCTTAGGGGTGCTGGTGTTGTTGTTGTTGACAATATTTTGACTTTGGGGGGGGGCGACCTTGGATGTAAATAGAATTCTAGAAAAGTATTTTCAGGGCGAAACACTTGCCATGATAGTCACGCACGGTTCGGCTGTGTCAGAACTCTCGGCGAGTATTGGACGTGGTCTTGGGTTGCCCGATGACGATTTGCAGTTTTTGCAGCAGGCTGCGATGCTGCATGATATCGGTATTTGCAAGGTTCATGCGCCTGATATAGGACTTTATGGTGGTTACCCCTATATAATGCACGGAATTCTGGGGAGAGAAATTCTTGAGCAGGAGGGGTATCCTCAACACGCTCTGGTATGCGAACGGCATATTGGGGTTGGATTGACAGAGGCAGATATCATAGGACAGGGCTTGCCGCTTCCACTGCGCGATATGACACCTCAGAATACCAGTGAAGAGATAGTATGTTTTGCCGACCTGTTCTATTCAAAAAAACCAGATAAGCTTGACAGAATGAAAAGTGTCGAAAGTGTTCGCCGGAAGCTTGCGGTGTTTGGCGAAAAGAACCTTCAAATATTTGACTCGTGGTTGGTGCGCTTTGGGAGGGTATTTTCTTTTGACGGCATTCAGGAGTAGATGTGTAAGGGCACGCATTTGAAACCACTTATTTTGCGTTATCGTTTGTTTTTCCATTGACAGTATATTTTTGTCATGTTAGAACCGGAGTCCCT
>JACAAY010000191.1 GCA_013377095.1 Desulfuromonadales bacterium | reverse complement strand
CTATTTGTCCTCGAGGATTCGCTCGGCATCGGCCATCTTGCCGTTGGCCAGTTCCTCGGAGATCAGTACCAGGCCGCAACTGGCGCAGGCCGGCAGATCCACCTCGAAGTTGCCTTTCATGTAGGTAAAGCCGACCTTGACGATGTCCAGAGTGCATCCGCACGCCGTACAAATCCAATCCTGTGGTTCTTCCATTGGCAGGTTCATAGTTTGATCCCCACGATTTTCATGCGGTGGCAGAAGGCATTGTGAACCGTAAAGCCGCTTTCTGCCGGGGTGTAGTCCACCCAGAAGGTCACGTTTTCCGATTGCAGGTAGGTGCGGAACAGACCGTTGCGGGCGCTCTGCAAACGTTTTCCGGTCCGTTCGGCATGATCGATGACTTTTTTGATGTCAGCTTCCAGTATTCTGCGTTCATCGATCTTTCTTCTCACCTCGGGAGTCATCAGAAGCGCTATCTTCTCATAGTCTTCCAGGGCTGTTACTCCGTTCAGACCACGTTCCCGCAGGATGGCCTGTTTAACCCCGGCCCGGTTGGCGCGTCGCTCGGACCAGGAAATCCATCCGCGACCCGCGGGATCGTTTCCCGGAACGGTGGGGAAGAGATGTTCGATCAGATGGGACGTGCGCTTGCCGCCGGCAACCAGGTTGTCCCGGCACATGGCGCAGTAGGCCAGGTAGTCATGTTCCTTGACCTCCGTGCGGTACAGGGAGGTGGCGGGCGGATCGATAATTGTTGTGCGATGCTGAATAACATCATTGGCCATGCCTTTGTCAGCGTTAAACATCAGGCCGCCGAAGCCGCAACATTCCGCCTTGTCGCCGCTCAGGGAAAGCTCTTCAACGGAGAAGCCCAGCGACTGCGTAATCCGGCGGACGCTCGCCTGGGTTTCGCCGTCATGGCGGGACATGCAGGGATCGGTGATGGAGATGGTTTTAGAGCCGCACGGAGAGCTTGATGCGGGGAGACCGTGTTTTTCCACTATTTCCCAGAGCGTATGGGTCTCCATGTCGGGGATCTGATCCTGGAAAAGGCTCCTGCAGGTGGAACAGGCGGTAATGACCGGTGGTTTGCCCAGCTTTTCCCATTCCTGCCGGATAACGTCCTGCGCTTCCCTGAACAGATCTTCGCGTCCGGCCCAATAGGCCGGTGCGCCGCAGCAGCGCAGCATGATGGCGACGCCACCATCAAGGTTTTCCCGCAGATAGCCATAGGATGCCTCGACTTCTCCGGGGGAGGTGGAGCAGAGCTGGCAGCTGGGGAAATAGAGCCAGGCACTGCTGTCTTTACCCGGTTCATGGCTGCTCAGGCTGAAATGCTCGCCGTTGCTGTGGGCCATGTCCTGCAGGGCAAACTCGTGGAAGGAGGGAGGCATGAAATTTCCTTTCAGCAAGGTTTTGCGCGCCTGGAGCATCATCTCTCCCACGTGGAAATTGTTCGGGCAGACGGTTGCGCAGAGTCCGCAGTTGCTGCAGCTGTTGACGAACAGGTTCTTGGTGCGCGCCCGGCCGTGCATGACGTATTCATTGTTGAATACCTGCCGGGCGTATTTTTTGGGATACCCCTTGTAACGGTCCAGATAGAGACAGACCTTGACGCACTCCAGGCACTCACACTGCAGGCAGCGTTCCGCTTCGAGGTGCGCTTCTTCCGGGGTATACCCGTTTATAGCATCAGCGGGTGAAATTCGTGGGAGGGGAGCGAGACCCCCAGTATTGGTGTAGAGACGTGAAGTATAGGGGCCTTCCAGTTCACGACCGTTGCTCATGGAGCTGTTCATGGTATAGCGATCGATGGAGGTTGCAGCGCGTCGCCCGTCAAGAACAGCGAAGATCGGTGACGAACAGCCGACTTTGCTGACGTTCCCACCGGCGAAGACACCGTCCAGGCTGGTGGCCTTTGTCAGAGAGTCACATTGAATAATCCCGTTTTCGTTTTGTTCCAGGGCAGTGCAGTTCAGGCCAGGCGAATCGAGACCGATAAACACTGCATCAAATGTTTCCCGGAGGTTGGAAATGTAATCTGTTTCGCTGATATTGCAGGATAATTCTATGGTTGCTCCGATGCTCTCCAGTATTGAGAGCTCCTCGGCAATGACAGCGGGTGGCAGAACGGCTTCCGGATAATCCCAGAGATTTCGTCCCAAGCGCTGGCCCGGTTCGAACAGTGTGACCTGATAACCTTTGCGGAGCAGATCCCAGGCAGCGGTCAGGCTGCTCAGTCCACTGCCGATCACGGCTACGGTGGTCTGTTTGCGCCCAAGAATAACCCCCTTGACCTTTTCATGGGCGGTTTCAACGCAGATTCGCTCCAGGGTGCCGATGGCGATGGGCTGTTCAACGTCTCCCCGTTTGCAAACCGTTTCACAGGGATGGTCACAGATCCGTCCGAGGATCCTGGGAAAGGGCATGGTCTTGGCCAGAGTCTTGAGTGCCTCATCCCATCTACCAAGACCTGCCTGTTTTAAAAACAGCCGGGCGTCCACATGAATCGGGCAGCCTGAGGTACAGCGCGGTGGCTCCTCCTGAATACATTTGTATTCCCATGCCTGCAATTCGTTTTTATCCATATCCTGTTACCACCTCTACAGAGTAAATAAGCGGGGCGAACGCAGTAGTCATGGCACCACGTTCGCCCCGATTACATCAGCTTCAATCTACTTCTTTTTTACCAGCGTATCAATGCCACCCTGGGACATGTAGCCATCCCTGACTGCATCGGCGACATCATAGGCCTTCTTATCGGACTTGAGCGCCTTGAGAACCTTGTCCGGGTAGGCCGGGATGGATCTGATGCGTACGCCGCAGGCATCATGGATGGCGTTTATGATCGAGCAGTGCGGAGAGGTCAGCGGACCTTCACCTACGCCAGCCTGACCGAAAGCGCCATCTTTACGTGGATTGACCACATAGATCAGTTCCATGTCATCGGTTACATCCTTGATGAACGGTAAGCCGGAGCCGATCAGGGTGGTGTGCTTGGCAAGGTTCTCGAAGTCTTCGGTCAGGGCCAGACCAATGCCCTGAACGAGACCGCCGTATACCTGGCCATCGACTGTGCCGCGGTTGGTGATGGTGCCGTTGTCGCCGGCATAGATCATCCTGTCAACCGTTACCTTGCCGGTGGTGATGTCAACCGAAACCTCGGTGACGAAGAGAGCATACATGTAGATACAGAACGGTTTGCCCTGGCCGTCGTCGTCCATATGGGTACAGGGTGTGGTCCAGCTGCCCTCATACTTGGTCGGCAATTTTTCTTTTACCATTTCATCATAGGTACGATAGCCGCCGCCCGGTTTCTTCATGGCGTTGAGCAGGAGCCGAGTGGCTGCTACGATGGCGTTACCGGTAACCACGTTCTGACGGCTGCCACCCGAGGGGCCCGCGTTCGGGGTCAGGCTGGTGTCGTTCATGCACAGTTTGATCTGTGACGGTTTCAGATTAAGTTCACGCAGTGTCTCGTGAACGAATGCCACGGTTGCTGCGTCGGAACCCTGGCCATGATCCTGCCAGCAGTTACCGCACATGATGTCACCGTTGGGCAGCAGTTCGGTCCAGGCGCCGGAGGTATCGGGACCGTCCAGACCGCAACCGTAGATGCCAATGGAAACACCGACGCCGCACTTGACGGTGTCGGTTGATTTGAGTTTGGCCCGGGCAACCGCATCCTGGTACTTGGGACGCATCAGGGTGAACATCTCCTCAAAGGGGAATACCTCGGGTTCCTGACCGGTGGGGGTGGTTGAACCGGGGCGGTAGATGTTCTTGTAACGGAATTCAAACGGGTCGAAACCGGCTTTGCGGGCCAGTTCGTCCACCAGGGATTCGCCGCAGAAGAAGCTCTGGGGTGAGCCATAGGCACGGAAGGCAGAACCCCAACCGTGGTTGGTACAGACCGTGCGTCCGTGACCGCGGACGCTGTCGAGTTTGTAGCCGGCGCCGATGAACTGAACACCGCGCAGGGTTACCAGGTCGCCGAACTCGGAATAGGGACCATGGTCGCATTCCCAGCTGGAATCGATGGCCTGCATGATGCCTTCCTCGTCACAGGCCAGTGTACCCCTTAGCCAGAACGGTGAGCGCTTGCCGGTGTAGGTCTGCTGCTGATACCAGTCATAGCCCAGGAATACCGGGCGTTGGCAGGCCATGGTTGCCGCTGCCACCAGAGCTTCCATGGTCGGGCTGAACTTGTAGCCGAAGGTGGCGCCGGTGGGGTTGGCCACCAGGACCAGCTGATCCGGCTCAAGGCCTAAGCCGGGGGCGATCATGTAGAGGTGGAGATGGGCGGCGATGGTCTTGGAGTGAACAACCACGCGTTTCTGGTCATCGATATAGGCGAAACCGCAATCCGGCTCAAGCGGCATGTGCGGCTGACGCTGCAGGTAGTACTCGCCTGAGATCTTGTGGGCGGCTTTTTCGATAATCGGCTTGGCGTCGGGACCTTTTTTGTTGTAGCAATCATAGTAAATGTTGGGTGTTCCGGGGTGAATTTCAATGGCGTCTTCAGCCATGGCGGCCGGGGCATTCATGTAGGCCGGCAGGATTTGCAGGTCGACCTTGACCTTTTCAGCGGCTGCCTTGGCGTTTTCACGGGTGTCGGCGCAAACGATGGCAACAACGTCGCCGTACTGGTAAATCTTGTCATCATTGAGTATCGGACGGTCCCAGCCATCGCCCTTGTTGGTGGGGAAGGTGATCAGACCGGTAATGCGGTTACGCCCCTTGACGTCCTTGTGGGTAACAACCTTGAATACGCCGGGCATTTTCTCGGCTTCGGAGGTGTCGATGCCCTTGATGATGGCGTGGGAAACCTTGGGCTGTACCAGGGCGGCCTGCAGGGTGCCTTCGGGGAGCTGGGTTGCCATATCCTCGCCGAAATCCCAGAGGCCGCAGACTTTGGCAACGAAGGTGGGGCGGGGGATACGGGTGCCGTAAACGGCGCCGTCGGCAGGTGCTTTGTATTCAAGAGCCTGGTCGGTGATCTCGCCGCGCAGACACTTGGCAGCGTCCATGACGGCGTCGACGATCATGCTGTAACCGGTACAGCGGCAGGCGTTGCGGTACTTCTGGAACCAGTCGCGGATATCTTCGCGGGTCGGGTTCA
>JACAAY010000190.1 GCA_013377095.1 Desulfuromonadales bacterium | reverse complement strand
GCCAATGGCGAGATGGTCTGGCAACGGTTCTTCCTCATCCAGGTCCAGACAACGCATACCTCCATGCTCAGCAACTTTGTAGCGCAGCCCGCTCTCCGGGCACGACATTACTCCGCCTGGGTCAGGATTTCTGAGCAGATGCCCGTGACGACTCATCCATCCATTCTGGCGTGCCGGAACACCGACCATCAGGGCATAGTCAGGAACGTCCTTAACCACAACTGCACCAGCAGCAACAAAGGCGTAACGCCCGATCGTAACTCCGCACACTACGGTTGCATTAGCGCCGATCGACGCTCCCCGGCGCAAAACTGTTTTTTCATACAGAGAGCGTCGAATCACCTGGGCACGGGGATTTGTAACATTAGTAAGGACACAGGATGGGCCAAGAAAAACGTCATCTTCGATGACAGTCCCCTCATAGATTGATACATTGTTCTGAACCTTTACGTTATTACCGATAACTGTCCCGCCGGCCACTGATACATTCTGGCCAAAGCTGCAACGATCGCCGATTATCGCACCGGACAAGATATGGGAAAAATGCCAGATTTTTGTTCCCTTGCCGATCTCCGCTCCTACATCGACATATGACGACTCGTGGACGAAGTAATCTCCCATAATTCACGCCCCCTCGAGCAGCCGCAAAAACGGGTGAGATTCCTCACTGATCCCTCGCGGAGCAGATACACGAATTTCCCGGGCGATTTCGATGGCAGCCCGAGCATCAAGGAGGCCAAAGCCGCGACCTGCCAGAGTCTCTTGATATACGACGGTATGCAGGTCAGTAAACCCTTCCGAAAATTCGACTTCTTTGCCGTCAACCGTAATGGAACGAAATGTGGTGAGGCCGTTTTCTGTAGCCGAGATCGGCAGATCATTGCGATCGAGTGAGAGGAACCAACTTACATGCGCATTTTCCAGTTCCAAACGACCTCCTACCTTGAGGGGACCCGAATGATGCACCTCGTTCTTTACAACATCACCGAATAGCCAGACCAGAAGATCAAAAAAATGGATACCGATGTTGGTTCCTATGCCGCCAGATTTTTCAGTATTTCCTTTCCAAGATGTCAAATACCATGGACCACGAGAGGTGATGTAGGTCAGAACAACATCATGTTTTGTTGATGTTTTTTGAGATCGCAAGTCATCACGTAGTGCGATGAGCGCCGGATGCACACGCAGTTGCAGGATAGTACAGACTTTTTTTCCGTACTCCGTCTCCAGCTCCTGCAGTGCATCAAGATTCCACGGGTTTAGAACCAAGGGTTTCTCGCAGATTGCATGAGCCCCGATGCGCAAAGCGAATCGAATATGGGCATCATGAAGGTAGTTGGGAGAACATATCGTAACATAGTCGATCCGTTGGGCCTTGTGCAGGCGGCGAAGCTTTTCCGCATAGCGATCAAAGCGTTCAAATTCAGTAAAAAAGGGAACATCGGGGAAGAAACGATCAAGAATACCAACCGAATCGTTGACATCCAATGCAGCAATAAGATGATTGCCGGTTTCTTTAATCGCTTTCAAATGACGGGGAGCAATATAGCCCCCAACACCGATCAGCGCAAAATTATACGACATGATTATTTCCTTTCAAGCTGATGTCGGAAAATGCCAGAAAGCCGGCAACGAATAGCAGGTGAGATATTTTCGAAAATCAGCACCCAAATGCTCGACATAAGCAACCCTATAAAAAAAGCTGACAATATTAACTTTAACCTCGCAGGCTTGCTCTTCCGCTCTGGAACTAAAGCTTTCTGAATCACTTGAATAGTTGAAACATCATTTTCCGCATTTAACTTCGAAACTTCATACTGCCGTACAAGCATATCATGCACTGCCTCAGCGGTCTTAAACGTGCGCATCAAGTGCAGGTACTCCTGACCACGTTCAGGAATCTTTTCAAATCCTGGCAAACTCCCCCCGCCACTACTTTGAAGATTAGCTATTTTCCCTTTCAACACTGCTATCGACTGTTGGAGAGACTTTATTTCCTGACTGGAATCGGCATAGGTGCGGCGGAGAATGCCAAGTTGGATTTCCTGGTTGGTAAGCTGAGCTGTCAACTGGGATATTGCGTTAACCGAGACAGAGGCTTGTTGAGTGGCATCCAGTGTTTTGTACTTGCCCTGGAAAAACTTGAGATTGTTTTCTGCTAGAGCAAGATCCTCTCGAGCTTTCACAATGCGCTCTTCAAGAAACGCTTTACTGTTATTTGCGCCGGTCACACTCATCTGCGTGGTTAGTTTTTTTAGCTCATCTATCAATGCATTAGCAATTCCTGCAGCCCTCTTTGGGTCTTTGTCATCAACACTAATGCTAATAATCCCCTCCTTACCAGATTGGATTGCAATCATTTTTAGCATAGTTTTGTAAACATCCTCACGGTACTTCTTTTTATAGACGCCCTGCAAATTGAACCGCTCGATAATTGGATCACGCAGGCTCTCAATTTTAAGCAATTCAGAATATAGTTTGGCACTTTTTGAGTCCGTCAGACCGCCAAAATCTCCTCCTCCGCCAACAGCAGCGGCCAACGCGCCTTGCATCATTGCTGAAGAAAGGAGCCCACTGCCACCTTGGGGAGGCAAGATTTTAGCCTTGGCAGTATAAATATTGGGGAGAGTGAAAGCATAAATTACTGCCAGGATTGTTGCTACTACAGTAATACCAATAACGAATTTACTGCGAATAATAAGCATTTCAAGGTAATCCAGCAGACAAGATGAAGTATTTTGAGGAAGTAAAGGAACGTCGGGATCAAGTGAAGGTAGTTGACAAGAGAGTTCAGGATTATCTTTATGCTGCATCAAATTACTCCGGCAATGAAGTTAGATTCGGGACAGATAAGGTTTTGTGTTGATGTTAGCTTTTTAAGACGCTGGTTAAGCCTCAGGCATTCAAATAGAGTATTTCCTATACTGACCAAAACAATTCACCTCAAACCCAAAAAAACCGTACCCGCCGTAAGAGCAATCTGGGAAATAATGGTTGTGATATCCTTGATATTCCTCAACCAAGCGGTCTTCTCGAACTTTTGGGGAACGATGATGGTATCTCCTGAATCAACATAGGCGGAAAGGAAACTGTTATAAAAGATGAAAGAGCTGGCTTGGTTGCTGCTGTACACCGTTCCGTCCGCCTTCACCAGATACATTTCCCCCTCATCCGCTTCGCCGGTCGGGCCACCTACCCTGTCCAGATAATACTCCACATCCCTGCGAGGCTCGAACAGGGCCGTGGTCGGGTTGTAGACGTTGCCCAGAACATTGACGCTCTTCGGGTCTGGGGGAATGTACAGTTCATCTCCACCGGCCAACTCGACATCGTAGGAACTCCCCTTGAGTTTATCAGGTGTGGCGAGTTTGATAATCATACGCCCCTCAGCCTTCTTCGTCCTGAGTATGGCGATGCTGCGATCAAGTCCCTCCAGGGTCGCCTTGGTCGCATCCAGTTCCTCCTTGGATGCTGCGGCGGAGATGCTGGTGGTCTTCCTGCTGAGAATTTCCTCCTGAGCGCGGGTCAGGGCTTCGTCCATGCGTTGCTGTTGAAGCTTGCGAACGGTCTCGCGCGTGAATTTGGCCCCTCTGGGATAGGCCTTGTCGGTAAATCCGCCGGCCCGGGCAATCACGGCGCTGAGCCGCTCCCCCTTGTAGATCGGGTAGACACCGGGGAAGACGAATTCCCCGGAAAGCGTGACATAGCGATCCTTGGCTGCGGTCCAATTGGGGATGCGCCTCACGGTCAGTTCATCAAAAGGCTCAAGCTTCAGGTTATGTTCCGGATTGCCCTTTAAGGCCTCTTCCAGATTTATGACGATCGGCTCCAACTGCGCCTTATCTTCATGGATACGAAAGCGGCTGATTTCGGCGACCTTCAGGTAGGCTGCCGCGTTGGGATTGCCGGCCTGCAGCAGCAGATCGCGTACGGTCATGCCATTGAGCAGCGGGAATTCTCCCGGTGCCTGCACTTCGCCACTGGCCCGGACACGCATCTTTTCCTGGAGTTTCCATTTACTGAACAGCTTGATACTGTCAAACTCCTTGATCTCGATATCATGTTCAGGATCGCCCGACAGGGCCTTTTCCAGATCCAGCAGGATTTTGCGCGGCTCAAGGTTGGGGGGGTAGAGCCGGGTGACTTCGATGGTCGCCGCATACTCTGGCAGCAGAAGTTGTCGGTTCAGAACGGAACTGATCCTGATACCCGGCTTCAGGGCGTAATAACCGGGCCGCTCCAGATGCCCCTCCAGCTTAAAATGATTGTGGAGCAGACGGTTGATTGGGAAAACCTTGACGACATCCATGTCCTGAACGGGTATGGCGCCGGCAAGCTCGTCAAAGGTCTTGTTGGATGAAACGGGATCCAGGTTCAGGTCGATGACCTGTTTCTTTTGATTGGCAATCACCCGCGAGATCTGGATGCGCTGGAGATAGCCGGTGGACGTAACTCCCTCGGAGAGAGCCAAAAGCTCCCGCAAGCTGGTCTCTTTTTTCAGCTCATAGATGGCCGGCCGCCTGACCATCCCCGCCACGGCGGCGATGCGCCCGATCACCGGCACAAAGATGGTGTCGCCGGATGCCAGATGAACGTCCTTACTCTTGTCTCCGGTCAGGAAAAAATCATACAGGTCGATTGTCTGCTCGGGCTTGCCACTGCGGCGAATCGCGATTTTCCTGAGGCTGCCGTTTTTGGTTGGCCCGCCTGCCGCAGCCAGGGCATTCAGGACGGTGGCCAGGGAACTGACCGTGTAGTCGCCGGGAGCAGTGACTTCTCCGATCACCGAGATCTTGTTGGTGCGCAGCTTGCCCATGTTGACGGCCAGGTCGAAATCGCGGAAGACTTTGGCCAGATGCACGTGAAAAACATCAGGCAATTTGCTGAAGGGCAGTCCGGCCACCCTGACCGGTCCAACCTTGGGGAGAATCACCTCTCCGCCGCTGCTGACAACCAACTCATAACTCCCCTCGATACTGCCCCAGACCGTAACAACAATGGAGTCACCCGGGCCGACCATGTAATCGGGGCTAACCTGGACATCGATCTGCGGCAACAGGGACAGGTTCTGGAAATAGCTGTAACCGAACTGGGTTAATGCCCGGGCCGGGTTCTCGTCCGCAACCTCGCCAGATTCAACAATCTCATCAGCGC
>JACAAY010000019.1 GCA_013377095.1 Desulfuromonadales bacterium | reverse complement strand
CCGGATCAAGCTAAAGAAGCTGTATCCGAATTTATAAATGTTACGTGGTACTAGGTCGCTTGGCGCAAAGGAAAATGCCATTTATCTGAATAAACTGGAAGAAAAAATGCCTGAGCCAAAATGAGGAGTGGATGTTCAACAACTTTTCAGACTGACCAGCCCCGGTCAATTGTCAGTCGTCAAAAGGAGCATAACAGTGGCATTCATGGAAAAACAGAGCTCCGTCGAAAAGACGGCTCTATCAGACCTGCAAGGCGCGTGGCAGCTTTTGCGGGACGAAGTGGTGAGGTATCACCCATTCCAGGACTCCGACACCCTTCTGTTCCAAATCGACGAAGCCATGAGCTGGGAGGCTGTCCGGGATCTGAAGTACATGCGCAAGACGCTTTTGATCATTCGCAACATCGCTTTTCAGGCGAAAGCACCGCCGGAAATCACCGAATGCATAGGAAATGTTGTGCAAAGTTTGGAGGATGTGTTCGAAGCAATGGCAGAAGGTGAGATTCGCTGAGGGGAAAAGCTGGACACCCCCCATTCCATTTACGTGCCCAACCAAGGCTCCCCCTTGCATTCCGAATTCCCCACCCTGACTCAAAGAAAAAAAACCAAAAAATTATTTTCATCGGTAGGACATTCGTGCCTGAACAATGAAAGTTTCTGTTATCATGTAGCTATGTCAAGGAAAGTATATTTCATGGAATTGGTGGAGTAACTTGCAATGTTGCAATCCCACCAATCAAAATTAGGGAGAACTGTCATGAAGGAAACTATGGAAAAGTATCTGGATGTATTGGCGGCAGCGGTTGAAGCCAAAGACACGAAAGCCATCGAATTGCTGGATGCCTTCTCGTCTTACGTTTATCAGGATTTATATGCCAAGGCAAATAACAGTACCGGAGAAGAGCAGGTTGTTTGGAATGATATGTTGTTGCGCGTGAAGACACTGATTGCCAGTATGGTCAAGGCAGGTCCCCAGTTCTGGCGATTTGATTTTGATAGTTGACCGGTCAAGGAGTTGAAGAGGTTTCAACAATCAACAGCTTCTCTGTTAAACGTTGAGCCCCTTCAACTCCTTGTATGAAAAGCAGGACACTTCCCCATTTATTGAGGTGCCAAACAAGGTCCCCTCTTGCCTCCCAGCCCGCGGACTCCAATCCATAAGTGAAAACCTGATACGCTGCATGACATGGATTTCTGAGAACACCAGTTCGTACCATCTTGCCTGAGACAACCTCCCTGCTATTCTGCAACAGATTCCACTCCCCGATCACATCGTTCATATTTCTCCGCAGGGGCACTACCAGCATTCATATGCAACGGTTTCTGCTCTCGCAGCTGATATGCGCAATTTCCGAAGCGGTTACTCCTGCAGCGGCAGATGCACCAGCGTTTCCTCCCTTTCCGTGGCAAGCGCCAGCACAAGATCGCCGCAGTTGTCGCTCACCGTGGTATCGATCCGCATCAGTGCGTGCCAGCGTCGGAAGGCCTCTCCAAAAACGATGGTCATCAGCGCCATCAGGATCAGGGACATGCCTGCCAGGAGGTAGAGTTTCTGGGGCAGAAAGTTCTGGGTGATGTTGAGGTATCCTGCCCACATGCAAATCGGCATCATGAACAGACCGGGGCCGGCGGTCACCCAGGCGTACCTCTGTTTGCCCAAGCTGATCAGCATGGTGGTGCCGACGATCAGGGCGCAGGTTGCCAGTAGCTGGTTACTCATGCCGAACAGTGGCCAGATGGTGGAAATGTCACCGGTGTAGACCAGATAGCCCCAGGCCGAGGTGAACAGGGCGCTGGTCAGGATGACGCCGGGTGTCCAGGAGTTGTCCGTAAAGGGGGCATGGAGTTTGCCCAGCATCTCCTGCAGCAGGTAGCGGCCGACCCGGGTGCCGGCGTCAACCGCAGTCAGGATGAAGACCGCCTCGAACATGATCGCGAAGTGATACCAGTAGGCCATCATCCCCTTCATGAACGGTACGGCGGAGAAGACATGGGCCATGCCCACGGCCAGGGAGACGGCGCCGCCGGGACGTCCCTGGACCTGTTCGCCGACCTGGCGGGACAGGTCGGCCAGGTTGACCGTGCTCAGGCCGAGTTTTGCAAACACGGCCGGTGCGGCGTTGATGGCATAGTAGTCGGCCGGCATCAGCACACAGGCGGCGATCAGGGCCATCATGGCGACAAAGCCTTCCACCAGCATGGCACCGTAGCCGACAAAGAGAATATCCCGTTCGTTGGCGATCATCTTCGGGGTGGTGCCAGTGCCGATGATGGCGTGGAAGCCGGACAGTGCCCCGCAGGCAATGGTGATGAACAGGAACGGCCAGGCAGCGCCGGAGAGAATCGGACCGCCTCCGAAGAAGTAGGGGGTGATGGCCGGCATGTGCAGGTCGGAATGGACAAAGACGATGCCCAGGGCCAGCAGGGCGATGGTTCCGATCTTGAGGTAGGTGGAGAGGTAGTCGCGGGGCACCAGCAGGAACCAGACCGGCAGGACCGAAGCGGCAAAACCGTAGGCCGGCAGGATCAGGGCCAGCTGTTTTTTGGAAAAGGTGAAGATGGCCGCCAGGGTCGGATCGGCGGCAACAAAGGGGCCGATGTAGATCGCCAGCACCAGCAGACTGACGCCGATCAGGCTGCCGCCCCGGATGTCGCCGGGGCGGACTTTGCGCATGTAGATGCCCATGATCATGGCGATGGGGATGGTGGCAAAAACGGTGAAGGTGCCCCAGGGACTATTGAACATGGCATTGACAACCGCGATGGAGAGCCCGGCCAGGGTCAGGATCAGGATGAAGAGAATGGCAAAGGAGGCTACTTTTCCGGCGACCTTGCCGATCTCCGCTTCGGCGATGACGGAAAGGCTCTTGCCCTGGTGCCGAACCGAGGCGAACAGTACGACCATGTCATGCACTCCGCCGGCCAGCACTGCGCCGATCAGGATCCAGAGCGCACCCGGCATGAAGCCGAACTGGGCTGCCAGCACCGGTCCCAGCAGCGGACCGGCCGCGGCGATGGCGGCGAAATGATGGCCGAACAGGACATACCTGTCAGTCGGCAGGTAGTCGTGACCGTCCTCAAAGGCAATGGCAGGTGTTTCCCGCTCCCCGCGCAGGTTCATGACCCTGTTGGCCAGGAACAGGCCGTAGAAGCGATAGGCGATGGCAAAGATACAGACTGCGGCAAAAATCAGTGTCAAGGAATTCATCGGACGCCTTTTTTTTATTAACTCTCCGATAACATACGTCATGAGATGTCTATCGTAGGTTGAGGTTCAATATCTCCTCTGGAAATATTGTGTGTTCTGAATAATCTTGACACAGAACACTCTTTGTTTTGTTCGTTAAGCTGCTATAGCTGGCCGCCCGGATAGTCGTTTCGGTTCGTGGCACGTCGTACAGGCCGGGGTAGGTTCATGCAGTCGACCGGGGTGACAGTTGCTGCAGGCCACCGGGAAAAATTCCCGGCATAATTGTTTCCTCCTCAGCCCTTTATCACACCCATGGTTATTTCATCAGAAGAGGGGAACCGTGGCAGGCAGCTTGGTGGTGTCTATGCCTTCGCACTGATCGTTATCCACCGTCAGGTTGCCCTGGGCATCAAGCGTGACGGTCCAGATTGTGTCGTAGTCGGTGGGTGGCCAGGCGGTCGGGAGGAGCGGGAGGTTATTGCCGCCATAGCTATTCAGCAGCGCATTTATCAGCGGTTTGATACGTGTGGACTCCCACGCCAGCAGCACGGTTTGATTGGAGAAGGTGCCGCCGGTAAAGAAATAGTTGCTGGCGAGTTGGGGTTCGTTTGCATCTCCCAGCTGAAAGCTCGAGACCAGATAATAGGGCAGATTATTGGCAATAGCATAGGGCAGCACCGTTAATGAAGGCCTGACGTAGGAAAAATTATTTGCCCCAATGTGGAACCACTGTGAGGGGTCGATGGAATACACCACGTTGGGGCTTATTTTGCCGCGCAGAGCGTTGTGAAGGTCAAGCGCGCGCCATTGGCCCGCACCCACGAAGTTGCCGTTTTCAAACCCGCTGTTCGTGTCGGGATGCGCTTCTGCGTGCCGGACAATGTAAATCCTCTGGTTTGTGTTGATGTTAGCCGGAATTGTGGAGCCCCCAACCCCTCCGATCCGTGAGGTGCTGAAATAGCTTTGCTGCGAGTGGGTGCATGCATTGCTTGCCACCGGCGCTGGCAGCACAGGGTAGGTGGCAGTCGGGTTCAGATTGCTGTTGTAGGTAACCAGGCTGGCGCTTCCCGATGCCGGGATTGATATGGCGTAGACCTGGTTTGGCCCCCCATAGGTTGACGGGAGATTCAGGTTGTACCCGTAATGGGAATTTATGCTTGCCAACAGGGCGCTGATTGTCTCCCAGGGCGCAGAGAAAACATAATAACCCGGAGTTTTATTGTTGATGATACCGGTTACCAGCGTATCGTTGTTGCTGCCGGTGTTGTTGAAATCAAGCCCGGCACAGTTGGGGCAGTATGCAGCCGGCGCAATAACTCCGTCTGGCACGGACCCGGAATACGCTGCATTGAGCGGGAAGCTGTTGGCGGTATAGGTGGTGGTGCCCGCAGTATCGACGGGCAACGTGTACTGGTTGAGAAGGGCAAACTGCTGGATGTATCCGATTGCCGTCATGTCCGGGTACTTGTTTGCGGTTTGCAGATGCGTCATCGGTGCGAGCGTGTAAATGGCGGTTACGTTTTTTGACCCCAGCACCTGCTGTTTCAGGTAGGTGGCCATCATGAGCGAGCGCTGCAATCCCTGACCGGTGAGGTTTGCAGTGTTTGGATCGACGTCCCCGGCCGCCTGGTAGGCCAGGTCGGGAGTTACCACAAAGATCAGGTTGATGTTTTCGGCGCTCAAGGCGGTTGTTTTAAAGCCGGAACCTCCGCCGCATCCCGTGAGCAGTGTCAGGACAAGTACCAGGAACAGCGATCCTGCGGTGGACATTATTTTCATGGTCAAATTCCTCCTTTAACGATTTTGCCGACGTGTCCAAAACAGGACAGATTTTGCATTGTATGAGTGCGTTGCCGTTATATCAGGCGAAAACCGTGCCAGATGCGCGATGTCTTTTCTTTCAGCAGGTTATAAACTAATGGCCAGTGGGGTTGTCCTGTACAGGACAACTTGTCCCACACGGGACAGCTGATAGGTGAAAGGGAGTAACAGGCGGGACAGGAGTAAGGCTTGCGGGAACTTCAGCACTACCGCAGGGGATATGACTTTACCAGGACGTATCCTTTAGCTGCCTGGTGACCGTATCAAACGAAATTCTTTGGGGAAGCAGGGGGCACAATGGGCGATCCGGTCATCTGCCCGTCCTGGCGGGCCAGCACGCTACCGCTGCCCACGACTCTGTTGCGCCCCGATTGTTTTGCCCCATACAGGGCCATATCGGCTTCCTTCAGCAAGCCGGCGAAATTGATGTCGCGGTCATGTAATCCCGTAACCCCGAGCGAAATGGTGACCTGCATCCGGATGCCCGTTTGCGAGACAATGGTGGTCTCCGCAATGGTCGCGCAGAGACGTTGCGCCACGTGCATCGCTTGTTCCAGTCCGGTTTCGACCAGCATGATGGCAAACTCTTCTCCACCCATGCGGCCGACGATGTCAACGTCGCGGACCGCATTGCGGATCAGGTACGACACTTTCCGCAGAACCTCGTCGCCCATGTCGTGTCCCCATGTGTCGTTGATCTTTTTAAAGTGGTCAATGTCGATCATCATCAGTGAGAGCGGTCTCGGGTAGCGGAAGGCGCGGACGGTTTCATTCTCGGCCCGTTCGATGAAGTGTCGCCGGTTGAACATTCCGGTCAAGTAATCGGTGCGAGCTTGAGCCTCGGCTTCTTCCTTGAGCGTTCGCTCGATTTCCAGGGTTTTTTGCGTCAGGAGCAGCTCGTGCGCAGACTGCTGCGCCTCCTGCAGCAGCCTGCGCGCTCTGGCGTTCAAGATCATGGCGAACAAGCCACCGATGATCAGGCCATTGGCAAGCAACGTCTGTCTGCCATAGAGCCTGCTTTTCGTGGCTGTAGAACTGCTGTGATCGACAAACCAGAACAGCGTAAAAATGAGCGAAATGGTGACAAAGAAGAGTTGCAGTACACGACGGCTCGGCGACTGCTCTTTGCGGAGGGTGCATGCCATGATGACAAAATACCACCACATGAGCTTAATCAGTACGGCGTTAAGGATAACGGCAAAGGCGGTGTAGCCCAGGGACAATGCAACAAGCTGAAGGGGAAATGCCAGCAGGAACAGATTGAGCCCGGCCATCAGCTTCGGCGGAGGCAGGTACGGTTTGAAGAGCTCACGGCAGAAAAGCAGCGTGGTGAAACTTACTACGCAGTAAGGGATGGCAGTGGACAGATCCGCCAGCCTCGGAAATCCGACGGGAATATATGGCGCCAGATAGCCCGTGATGGCTATGCCGAACAGGATGTACATGGCCTGATGAACGGCAAACAGGCCGACTACAGGCAACCGGTCCAGCAGATAGCTATGAATCGCCCAGAGCAGCAACATCAGCATGGACGTTACGAAAAACATCTCCAGCAGGTCAAGCTGATCATCCTTACGCTCAGCCTCGGCCGGTTCCAGCGCTTCCACGCTCAACTGCGAGATGCTTGCGGTCTTGAGGCGCAGATAATAGGTTGCCTCATGAGACGCCATGTTGACCACAAAGCCGAGCGAGTTTCTGACGAGATCACGCTCATGGTAAGCATAGTGGTTGCCGGTCACCCGCGTCTTCCAATGGTTCGGATCGCCTGCATCGGCTTCGTACAGACGGATCTGATTGAGAAAGGGTTGACGAATAAACAGCACCACCTGGCTGCCGGTGGGGGGCGCCTGAACATGCAAACGCAGCCAATAAGCGGAGTCGGAGAAACCCCTGGAAAGTGTGGGGCCGATCGGCGTGAACTCGCGATTCGCCACATCGGCGATCGTCAGGCTGCCGGACAGGTCTTCCAGCACGGCACGCGAAACGACCAGATCATCAGCCACCGCCAACGGAGCGATGACAAATCCGGTGAAAAGCATCAGGATGGTGACCAGGTATTTCATGAGACCGGTTTTTCAACAGGAGTATTCACCACAACAGAGTATTGACCTTTAAACCGTTTTACTTCTGCCGCTGCTGCAGGTTGACAGCATCGGGACGCTGGAAAGAATACGAAGAGGAGTATACGCATCGGTTTCTCCTGTTTTCAGGCGGCGATAGAAACACCTCTCAGCGCGTAGTGGGCGCCGTAACGAGGTAATCCTGGCGCACATGGGCGGCAATGAAGCTTTTGAACTGGTCACAGGGGCAATCGTAGCGTCCACCGCAGGCGGGGATTGCCAGGGGGATGCGCTGGGGAACCGTATTCAACGTCAGGGTCGTACTCTGACGCATCTGGTCCAGGGTTGCGATCACGTGGAAAAGAAATCGCGATACCACGATCCCAGCCGGGTAACATTCTGCTGGCCCACGGTGGAAAGATTGCCGGGAACATCCGCAGTTCCGCTGTGTTCAGGTGATACCGCTCCTGAAGGGTAACCGTCTCCAGCGAATCATCAGACCGGAGGCGAAACCATTTGTCGGTCAACAGCCGGCCCAGTACCCGCTCAACCGCATCCTGTGACATGACAGACTCCCCTGATACTTGCACCTGTCCAGTGCCGGACGGTTATACCACTACACCCCGATATCCTCGTTCCACAGCTCCGGCTTTTCCTTGATAAACGCGCGCATCAGGCTGATGCATTCCTGATCCTGCAGCACATCCACCAGCACACCGCGGAAGCGGAGCAGCTCTTCCTCTCCGGTGAACGTGCTGTTTTCACCAATAATAACCTGCGGAATGCCATACAGCAGGATTGCTCCACTGCACATGGAGCAGGGGGACAGGGTCGTATACAGCACCGATTCCCGGTAGACCTGGGCCGACTGTCGCCCGGCATTTTCCAGTGCGTCCATTTCTCCGTGGAGAATCGCGCTGCCTTTTTGCACCCGCCGGTTGCGGCCACGGCCAATTATTCTGCCATTATGAACAAGCACCGACCCGATGGGGATGCCGCCTTCGGCCAGTCCTTTTTTTGCCTCTTCGATGGCCGACTGCATATACATGTCCATGACTGCTCCCTTCTCAACTGCTCGTGCGCAAAATATTCCGCAGTGGTCTTGACCGACTTGATCCCCACGGAAATGGCCGATCAGTCCACTTTTCTGCCATGCAGGACAAATTCGCTCAGTCCGGTGTGGTTGCTGCTGCCCCAGTCGTAGGTATAGCCGAGCCGGGTCCAGGGATAGGGCGATGAAACCTTGGTATAGCCGTAACGGCTACGGTTGTTGAACCAGGAGGAATAGGTCTTGAACACGCCGTATTCCGGTGGCAGCCCCAGCAGCTGGGCAATGCGCAACGGTTGAGGTACGGAAATGCCGAAAAAGTTCCTGATCTCCGGTACCACCGTCACCCAGGTGTCCCATGATTCTTCCTCTATTTCTTTAAAAACTTCGCAACCCTGTTGGCAGCATTTGCACGAAGATTGTAGTAGTAAAAAGGATAATCAAAACTGTGGTAAACACCACTGACGAATGCCGGACTTAATGCATGCAAGACAGTTTCATCAGCCGTGCTGCAAATCACCACTCCTTTAGCTTTGTCAACTGCGGCATCGGCATATTGGGGAACGTGCGAAAAGGTTGCTCCAATCGGCATGAATGACCCCAATCCCTGGGAAGCTGGAGCGACGGTTCCTTCTCTGCTCCAGCTAATCGGGTTTATGGCCAGGGCGCCAGCCAGAACGACCGGGTTGGCTCCTGCTGCAACATTGGGAGACTGGGTGTTATAGGAGATAATCACACCGATATCATCCGGACCTGTGGCAAACTTCAGGTGCGGATTTTTCGCGAGGTAGGCACCGGTAACAGAGTAGCCGACGACATAGGCTGCTATCATGCGATCATGGACTGCCGGGTTTGCCTTCATGTAGTCGGCCAGGATATTCATCAGGACATTCGATCCTTGCGAATGCCCTGCCAGGATAAAGGGGCGACCGTTATTGAAGTGCTTGATATAGTAATCGAAAGCAGCGACTGCATCTAATGTGGGAATACCACTCACAACCCGATCCCGGTCTTCGAGGGTCGGCAATGTCAAGGTATAGGCGGCATCCGCTTGCCGGTAGTAAGGCGCATAGATATTCCCGATCGTTTCAAAGGCGGTCGCCTGGCGGGCAAACGCCGCATTTGAACCGATATGCATGGAAGCATTGGTAATTTCGTTGATGTTGGGATCAGTTTCCTTGACCTTTTGCCAGGCCGTCGGATACAGGTAAAAAACATCCACGTTTTTTATCGTGGCAGGTAACGACAACCAATGGGTTGCCTGTGAATAATCGGTTGCTGCCGGGGCTGAAGCAGCGGTGGCTGAACCTCCCTCTCCGCAAGGAATGAGTGTGACGTTTGCCAAAAGTGTCATTATTGCCAGGATTCCCTTAAGTTTCTTCATTATGTACCTTCACTCACTGAAGATTGCTCTACCTGTCTTTGGCCAAGCTGCATACCTGGCATGTGCCGGTTTACTAATTCACAGTGTTTGACCGCCGAAAAACATCCCCATTACCTTCTCCTTGCCGATGGCGCGAACCAGTTCGCGCATCGCACAGTAGACAAAGAAGAGCACGGCCAGCCAGATCTGAATCAGCCAGAAGTGGGGCCAGACGGTTTCGGTCATGAAGCGGCGATTCGCCTCCAGAAAGCTTTCGTGTTTTATCAGCGAATGAACGAGAGGATCCAGGTATTGCAGGAGAAGCGCGGCCAGGAAATAGATCAGGCATTTCCAGGAGGCGGTGTAGATCAGTTGCCGGTCGGTAAATCTGTTCACAAAGGGGAGTTTGTCAACGATCAGTACCACTTTTCCGATCATTACGGCTCCAATAACCGCCGAGCCGAATCCGCTCCAGGAGATGCCGTACTCGCTCAGAATCAGCCGCTTGGTGATCAGGATCAGGGTGAAGGCGATGAAGAAAAAAATCGCCGGCGGCAGAATTTCAAGGTAATCGCGTTTAATGGCTTGCAATAGTTTCATGGGAGTCTCTCTTGCCGATCTGTCATGCCTCTTTTGATGTGATTTCGATCTCTTCCCTGCCATCCGCGGCCTTCCTGAAGTTTCGGATGGTCTTGCCCAGCGCGCCGCCCAGTTCCGGCAGGCGATCGACACCGAAGATCATGGTGACGATGACGAGAATGATGATCAATTCCGGTATTCCGAATCCAAACATGGTACACACCTCTTCTTGAATCAGTTTGTAGTGTTTGAGATCTCCGCGGTGTTTGATACCTCGGAGATCTCAGCATCATAAGACGTGCTTATGGGAACTGTACGGCACTGAGAATACCTCTACGTCAATGCTAAGAGGCGGCAGGGAACAGTTGCACCAGTTTTTTATACATATCTTTTTCCGGATCCAAATACTTAAACAGCTGGGCATTGTACGACGCGTTGTACGGGACCCCTTTTGATGTCAAGTCCACAAACTGTATTGACGGGTCTGTCGGGGCTACTTGGACTGTATCTAATGGGTCACCAGCCTGTGGACGGGTCGGGTCTACAGGACCGACATCCATTCCATACATGGTCTTGTAATTGGGAGGATTTCCCTTTAACTGATTCTGGAGTATCTGCTGGGTTGCAATGGCATACTTTCGTGAAGTTGCCGCAGGGGTGCCCTCTTTCACCGCAATATCAACGTTAACCGCCTCGATTGAAACGGTGTAGTCGCTGTTGAGATAAATTTCAAAGGTACGGAACTGCTGCGGAAAATCACGCAAGGATGAGCTTTCAACCTGCCAGAAGCCTTGATCCGGAGTGCCATTGAGGGGTGGCATGAATGCCTTGACATGATTGACATGACGGTGCCCGGATATCCACATCAGCAGATTGGTTGAGTTCTGGAGTTCAGTAACCAGTTCCGTGATAGTACATGCGTTCTTTGTTGTCGTAGACTTGTCTCCGTGCGGGTTTTTAGTTGCATCATAGGCTCCAAGCCACCATTCCAGTTCAGTACCGACATTGGCAACACAGATCGGAATATGGCAGGCAATGATCATCAGCTGATTGGCAGCCTGACCATCGGCAAGTTCAGCCTTAAGCCAGGCCCAACGTGATGCATCAAGAAAACCGTGGCCATGGATATCAACAGAACCGTCATCTTCACGCTGGGTATCATCCAGCACAATCACCTTCAGTGGCACTGTTGCTGCTTTGGGCAGAAAACTGTAACAGGCAAAACCGTCTTTATCAGCAGCCGCAACCAGGCCAAAATTTTTATTTGAAGTAACCAGATTAAAACCACCATGGCCAACCGGACCGGTTTTTGGGTCTAAAAACTCCTCAAGCCATTCTGTTCTGTGCAGCGAACGACGGTTGGGATCGGCGACCACCTTGGGGGGAGCACTAAAATTTCCGACAGCTCCAGCGTATTTAATAGTGCCATAAGGAGTTGTACCGTCGATCACGCCTTGGTAATACCTGCCAGTTGGATCATTTAGTCTATTCTTGTCGATATTTGCCGGGAAAGTGGAAACAGGGGTGAGCAGATCATTCGATACGGACCAGACCGTATCGCTGGTGTATGAATCGGCAAGACCAGCAGTCTCATAGACAGGGAATGAACCGATCATGAAGTGATCATGGTTACCAAGTGCCTGATAGAACGGGATCGATTTATCCAGACCTGCTGCCTGGAAAGGCTTCTGGTAATCAATTCTGTCGGCCCCGGCATGGGCGCCGGAACTGGGGGTGATGACCTTGCCGTCAATGATGTCAAGATACCACCTGAGTTCGTTGTACATACTCGTGTTGCAGACATCACCCAGAGAGATGAAGAAATCAAAGGGATCTTTCCTGTGCAGGGCGTTTGCCGTCTGAATGGCTGCGTCAAATACCTGGGGGGTGTACAGCATGACACCCGAGTAGATGGAGCTGTTTTGGCCGGCGTAACCCGGAAGACTCTGCTGGACGCAGATCAACTGGTTTGGAGCTTCCTTGTCGGTGAGATGGATGTCGGTCATGGCAAAGAAATTTAGCAGCCTTGTTTTTTTGGTGACCGACGCGGCGCTGTAGCCGGCCGGCATGATATCCAACCGTGGCACA
Source organism: Desulfuromonadales bacterium (assembly GCA_013377095.1). Taxonomy (GTDB): domain Bacteria; phylum Desulfobacterota; class Desulfuromonadia; order Geobacterales; family Pseudopelobacteraceae; genus Pseudopelobacter. The sequence continues at coordinate 45,704 of JACAAY010000019.1, read as the reverse complement.
ACGGGAAGGGGCCAGTTTATATAGGCCCACTTGCCGTAGCCCAATCGGTCATAATCCGGGATCTGGCACAGTTTATCCCAGGTAAGTGCATTTCCGCCATTGGGGCTTTGCAGCGGGTCAGCCGGGAACGTCATCTTACCTGCTGTGACAGGGTTGGAAGCCGGAGTGTACGGGAATGCAATCATCCTCTCGGTCGTTTTTACCACCGTGGAATCAATCGGGTATCCAGAAACCTGCGGTGTGGTGAAGTTGTTGTTGCTGCTGCCGCAGCCATAGTTCAACGAGCCTAACGAAAGGCATGCCACCGTTCCGGTGGAATATTTTAAAAAATCCCGCCGCGATACTCGTTTGCCCTCTTCCGGGTTTCCACTCTGTTTTGGATTGTCGCTGCTCATACAGATCTCCTTCCTTTTTGAATAGAAACGATTATTTTACTGCCGAATTGGCGTGTTTGCCCGGCACAGACCGGGGTTCAGCTGATTGGCAAACTCCCTGATGTACTGCTGCTCCAGCCCGGACAGCAGCCGCAGCTCCGACGGGAACAGGCGATACCCTTCCTGCAGACAGGCCGCTTCCAGTGATTCTGCTGCCAGACCGCGAAAGCGCTCGTCGGTGATCAGCCTTCCCAATGCCTGCTCAACCGCTTCCTGTGACATGTTGTCCTCCTGATGATAAGCGTCTGTCCAGAACCGGACAGTTTTGATTCGGTGCGGGTGTGTTTCCTGGATTAGTGGCGAAATCCGTGCCAGATGTGTGTTTTGTTTGATTACAGCGGTTTACCAATGGATGTTACGGGTATGATGTCCTGTATGGGACAGGTTGTCCCGTACGGGACAACCTGTGGATGGGGAGATGAAAAGATGGGCCAATAAACAGCTTGCGGGAGGGGGAGTAGAATCAGCCGAATCAGTAGAATAGCTTGCGGGAGGCCTTCAGCAGGCGTGCTGCAGAAGATTTGTTGTTGTCACACTTGTTCAGGGCCCACTCAATCGCCTTTTGGGTGACGGCATCAAGAGAGAACTCTTCGGGTGAGAAGGTGAAGCAGAGGGAGATTCGGTCATTGGCCGGTTTTTTATGGCAGGGAGCAGACTGCGGCTGCAGGCGCAGGTGTTCGGGCTGGATCAGGTCGCCATTGGTGACGATGGTGGCATATTCAAGCAGGTTGCGCAGCTCCCTCACATTACCGGGCCAGTCATGGGCCATAAGCAGGTCCAGGGCCGCCTTGGAGAGCCCGGGCAGCTGTTTGCCCTGGTGCTGACGGAAGCTGCCTAGGAACAGTTCGGCCAGCTGGGGGATATCCTCGCGCCGCTCGCGCAGGGGGGGGATGGTGATGGGGAAGATGTTCAAGCGGTGGAAGAGGTCCCGCCGGAAGGTTCCCTGCTGACAGCATTCATCCAGGTTGCGGTGGGTGGCAACGATGATCCTGAAGTCGGTTGGCTGCTGCCGATCTGAGCCTACCTTTTCATAGACCCGTTCTTCAAGCAGGCGCAGCAGTTTGGGCTGGAGCGACAGCGGCATATCGCCGATCTCGTCCAGGAACAGGGTTCCGCCATGGGCCCGGCTGCACTTTCCCTCACGTTCATGGTCGGCGCCGGTGAAGGCTCCCTTGACATGACCGAACAGTTCGCTTTCCAGCAGGGTTTCCGGTATGGCGGCACAGTTGACCGCTACAAAGCTGGTCATGTTTTGCCCTGAGGCGATATGGATGGCTCTGGCCATGACCTCTTTCCCCACTCCGCTCTCGCCATAGATGGCAACAGTGGTGCGGGAGGAGGCGGCCACCTGTTGTCCCGCTGCCAGTATCGTCCCCATGGCTGGCGAACTGCTGCTGATGTTCTGGAAACTGAATTTTTTCCGTTCGGAATCCAGCATACGGTCGTAACTGACCTGCAGTTTTGCATGATCCAGCAACCGTTCCACAACCAGCAGCAGTTCAACCCGATTGAGCGGCTTCAGCAGGTAGTCGTCAACCCCCTCTTTCATGGCTGCCACGGCACTGTCAACGCTGCCGTGGGCGGTGACCAGCACAAAGGGAAGCCGCGGATAGCGGCTGCGTACCTGACGCAACAATGCAACCCCATCCATCTCAGGCATGACCATGTCGGACAGAATCAGGTCAAAGCGGGTCTGTTCAAGTTCCGCCAGGGCCTCGGTCCCGTCGGCAACGCAGGTAGCCAGATATCCGGCATCATCCAGGTAGCCCTTGATCATGAAACGGAAGCTCTGTTTGTCGTCGACCACCAGTATGCGGGCTCCATGGTTCATGGGGTATTCTCCGAAGGAAGTTGTACTCTGTTAAAATGCTCCAGCAGTTGCTCCACCACCTGCCGCATCTCTTCCCGTTGGGCTGATAGGGCATTGTGCTGCAGCCAGGCCGCCAGTTCGGCCGGTTCCCGGTTAGCCAGGTGTGCGCAGAGGCCTTTCAGGGAGTGCGCTGCCCGGCCAAGTTCGGTGAGATCATCGGCCTCATGGGCTTCCCGCAGGCAGTGAAGTTCGTCGTTAATGTCAGTTTGCAGCATCTCCTGGTACTGGCGGGATCGTTCAGGATTGTTGCCCAGGTCGCTGCGGGTTTGGCTGTTCAGCAACAGCTTCCCGCCGTGTGACACCTCTCTGTCATCTCCGCACTGTGCGGCGATGGCCCCGGCTAACTGTTCGGGAATGACCGGTTTTGTCAGTACCGCATTGATTCCGGCGCCCAGGCAGGCTTGGCAGGTGACTGCGTCGGTATCGGCGGTGATGGCGATGATCGGCACGGAAGCTACAGAGCGCTTGTGTTCTCTGAGCCTGACCCTGCGGGCAACTTCCATGCCGTCAATGTCGGGCATGCGGATATCCAGCAGGATAAGATCAAAATGTTGCTGCTCCATCATCAGCAGGGCCTGCCAGCCATCTTTTGCCAACGTAACCCGTTGGCCCCAGGAGGTCAGGATATCTCCCAGCAGTCGGCGGTTATAGGTATTGTCCTCGACCACCAGGACAGCACGTGGCGCGAGAGCGACAGGAGTCGCACGGGGCTCATCCGCCGGAGGTTCGATCTCCACAAGAGGCAGCTCGACGATAAAGCAACTGCCCACGCCTTCCCGGCTTTCAACGGTGATATTCCCATGCATTGTCTCCACCAGGCTGTTGACGATGGCCAAGCCGAGACCGCTGCCCCCAAATTTACGGGAGATTGTCGCATCAAGCTGACGGAAAGGCTGGAAGAGCAGGACATGACTGGCTTCAGGGATGCCGATGCCGGTGTCGCACACTTCAAAGCGGACGGGTGTCTGATCTTTTTTCACCGACTGGCCGACCAGACTGACCGTGCAGGTGACTTTCCCGCTTTCGGTAAATTTGACTGCGTTGGACAGCAGGTTCACCAGGATCTGGCGCAGACGCATCGGGTCTCCCAGGACCCAGGCAGGAACGTTATCAGCCACGACAGCCGAAAAATCCAACATTTTCCGGTTTGCCAGAGGAGTATACTGTTCTTCCAGGCTGGCGACAAGTTGCCGCAGGTTGAGCGGGACGGTTTCAAACACCATCCGTCCGGCTTCGATCTTGCTCATGTCCAGGATGTCATTGACCAGTCCCAGCAGGGAGCTTGAAGATTGCTGAAGGATGGCGTGGTATTGATCCAGCTTGGCTGGGTCGGATGTCTCGCGAGCCAAGGCACTGAATCCAACCAGAGCATTAAGCGGTGTTCTGATTTCGTGGCTCATGGTGGCCAGAAACTGACTCTTGGCTCTGTTGGCGGCTTCGGCGGCGGCTTTGGCCTCGGAAAGCTGCAGCGTCCGTTCGGCAATCAGCTCTTCCAAGAACTGGTTGCGCTCCTCCAGATCTTGCAGCGGGTAGATTTCACCCTCTTGAGCCATGGCAAATGGAATGGAAATGCTGCTGTGGCAGATTTTCCAGCCAGCTGATTCAGAGCGGAAAATAAGTACCAGGCGGGCTGTCTTGCGTGACAGGATGTGGTCCTTGATTGGCAGGTGGATTGTGAATGAGCTGGTCGCCACGGCAATCGCATCGGACAGTGACTGGATGATCAGGTCCTTGAGTTCGATGCGCAGCGGATCTTTGACCTGGGCGAAGTCCTGGCGGGTAATCGCGATCCATTCCTCCCGGTCCTTGGTCAGGAGATCGCCGCTTCCGGTGATGCCGGAGAAGTCTTCGCTGAAATATTCGGTCAGCCGATCATCGCGGGATGCATACATCCGCAGGTAATCGTCAAACAGTTGCCGGATTTTTTGGTAGTCGTTTGGCGTCATTAAGTGGAACCCGTATCATACAGGTCAGCAGAAAGTTTCGTACAAAATCAGGCTGATGCAAGGCGGATGTCGTTATGGCCGGTAACAATTCATTCCACTTTGTATGCCAGAACCTTCAAAGTGAATGGTTTAAATGGCAAAGTCTCTAAAAGTCAGGGATATGTGAGCGACAGGAGGAGATGCAGCGGAGCCTGCAAGGTGATGAAAATCTGTCTCATGCGACACTATAGTGTCGGTGTCTGCTACATGAGTGTCGCATGAGACAGTTCAAGCTAAAACCACTATTTCAACATGCGCGCAGGATTATTCAATCAGCAGGATGGCGTAACGATCCAGGCTGCGTTCATTGTTCTCCGGACAATCGAGAGTATACCCGTATTTGGAAACGGTGGCGAACAGATCCACGCCCATTCCTTCCGGGCAGGGGCGGGCCAGTTTTTTGTTGCGGCAGGCTGCGCGTGACCCCGCGCATTCCCGGCAGAGGTTGCAGCTGTCCATGAAGAGCAGAAACGTCTTGTGATAACCTGACAGGCATACCGAGCGCTCCAGTTCGAGCAGGGCACGTTTGGCGTCCCGTGACCAGATGCGCAGCTCTTCGGGGTCATTGAAACTCTGGGAAAGGTGAAAAAGCGTTCCCAGGCGGTACTCGTCAAAAAAAACACGGCAGTCGTCCAGGGAGGGAATGTCGGTTGGGCATGAGGCGGAACCGTAAAAGTCGCAACCGAACATATATTTCATGCGCACCCACTGGGCCGTGACAATCTCGCGCGGATCGATCCAGCAGTAGTCGGAGAATCCTTTGCTGATGAACAATTTCTGGAGCAGCGTCTGATCGGCCATGGCAAGTGCCCCTTTGGGGAGTCTGGTGTGTCGGTAATGCTGAGTGAAAGGATCAGCCTGTCGTGACCGGAAGGTTCAAAGGATACGTTCTCGACAATTCCAGATGTGACCGGTTGCTAAACAATGTCCTGTGAGATACTCGCAGTTGCCTGTTCGGTGATGGCGTGAGCATCCAGCAGTGTGGCCCGGCCTTCGGAAAGAACAATCAGAGTGTTGGACAGGGTGGCGCCGGTTGCTTCCTTCAGTTCCACCTGTTCGGACAATACGATGCGTATAACTTTCTCAACGAGAAATGCCAGGGCCGCAATGCCGCCGTGGAGGACGATCAGCTTTTCCGGTTCTGTTTGTTTGGGCAGCCCCAGGAAGTCAGCCAGGTCCATGACCGCCACGATGGCGCCGTGGAAGTTCATGGCGCCGCGGTAGTATGGGGGGGCTGCCGGTACCGGCCACAGGGGCTGAGGTTCACACACTTCGGCAACCTGTGACAGCTCAAGGGCATACAGTCCTCCCGGCAGGCTGAAGATCAGGTATTTGCCTCCGGCACTGTTCACGACTGTGGTTGCCCTGCGTTCCGGACCTGGAAACGTTCAACAACGATCATCAGCTTTTCAGCCAGTTCGGCCAGCTCCTTTGTGGCCAAAGCCATGTCCTGCATGGCTGCAAGCTGCTCCTCGGTCGCGGCCGAAACCTGTTCCGTGGCGGCTGCGTTGTCGTCGGCCACCTTGGCAATCTCGTCCACCGCCTTGACCATGTTGCTCGAACCCTCCAGCTGCATCTGGGAAAGGTCGGCAATACTCGTTGCCCTGCGCTCGGTCTCCAGAACTGTTTTAAGGATTTCCTGGAAGGCGGTGACGGTGACATCGATATTCTTCTTGCCCTCCTTGATGGTACGGGAACTGTCCAGGATGCTGTCGTGCAAGCGATGGCTTTCCTCTCGCAGACTTTCAATCATATCGTTGATATCTGAGGCTGAGTTGGCGGAACCATCCGCCAGTTTGCGAACTTCCTCGGCCACCACCGCGAACCCTTTGCCGTATTCGCCGGCCCGGGCCGCTTCAATTGAAGCATTCAGCGCCAGCAGATTGGTCTGGCGGGCCACTTCACCGATAAAACTGGCGATTTTACTCACCTTCTGCAGCTTGCCGTTAAAGGTTTCGAACTGTCGGCCAATGTCCTCCTGATGATCGAAAAAAATCTTTATCCGCTCCAGGGAGTCGGTGGCCAGGGTGCCGCCATGCCGGGCGGTCTGACTGGTCTCCCGCGCGGCAGCAGCGGTTTCCCGTGCCCGGGCAGCAACCAGATCGATGGAGATGGCCATCTCGCGGATGGTCTGTGAGCTTTGTTCCACCATCTCTGCCTGGGTTTCCGCGCCGCGGGAGATCTGCTCAATGGTTTGGGCCACCTCTTCGGTTGATGCGTTGATCTCCAGAGCCGTTGAATTGATTTCTCTGGCCGACTCGGTCAACTGGCGCGAAGTCGTTTTAATATGCCCGACCAGGTCGCGCAGATTCTGGAGCATCAGGTTGATCAGCTTGGCCAGGTCGTGGGTTTCATCGGGGATGCGCGAGTCCGCAATGGTAACATCGCTGGTCAGGTCACCTTTGCTGATTGATTCGGCTGCTTCGGTGAGTTTGCCGATATTGGCGGTGAAACCCTTGGAGAAGGCCCATCCCAGAATCAATCCAACGGTCAGCGCCACGGCATATCCCAGGATGCTGCTGAGCTCGGAGGAATAACCGAGGTTGCCGACCAGGATGGGACTGAATGCCACCGCCGCCACAACGACAATAAAACCGAGGATGAATTTATAACCTATGGGGATACGCATGCCTCTCCTCCGTGTCTGGCTCAGGTCTGGGTTTCTGTCAAACTCTACACCATGTTATGCAATCTTGCGGTAGATGCGCTCCAACGGACAGAATGGCGTAAATCGTTTGCGCGTTTTTCCCACCAGCGTTTCCGATTTACCCAGCACCAGGACCCCCTTGGAGGGGAGAACATCCGCAATGCCGTTGAGGATCCTTTCCTGCTCAGGCCGGGCGAAATAGATCAGCGTGTTGCGGCACAGCACCACATCACTGGCGCGATACCGTTCAATGCTGGTGATATTATCCTGACTGAAGGTGACCATGTCCCTGATTTCAGGGATCAAACGGAAACGTTCACCCTGCGGCCGAAAGTAGCGCTTCATAAACAGTGGGGAAACTTCTTTCAGGCGATCCGCGGCATATTCGCCCTCGTGCGCGGTTGCAAGCGTTCCGGCGTCGATGTCGGTTCCCAGTATTACGGTTTCCACCTGTTTGAGTTCGCGGCTGAAGTGTTCCCTGAGCAGTATCGCCAGACTGTAGGGCTCCTCGCCGCCCGCGCATCCCAGACACCAGATTCGCAGGGTGCTGTCCGCCCGTAATTCCGCCATGGCAAAAAGTTCCGGAAACACCTGGAGACGCATTTTGTGGAACAGGGACGGGTTGCGGAAAAACTGGCTGACATGGATGGTCAATGTTTTCTGGAGCAGCTCCAGCTCCTCTTCCTTTTGCTGCAGCAGGCGGCAGTATTCGTCCGTATCACGGCAATGGGTGGCGCGCATTCGTATGGCAATGCGTCGCTTCATGCAGGCGCTCTTGTAGTCGGTCAGGCTGAAGCAACGTTTCTCGCTGAGTATGGCGCCGATTTCAGCCAGTTCCCGGTCATCGATCTCGTATGCCAGCGGGGAACGGCTTGTGCCGAAAACTGGAACCATGGACTTTTTTCCCGGTGGAAAGAGTTGAGGGTGAATGATACTATGTCATTTCTATCACGAAGCCCTGTGCTGTGCAACCGATGAGAACAAACCCTGTTTTGACCAGAAATGGCGGGATGTCACCATGAATCAGGCAACGAAAGGGGCGGGAATCGATTTCAATCTGACTCAGCAGTTGCAGTGCGTGTTGAGCGCCGACAAGGATGAGCTGTATCAGTATCTGCAGAGCCAGAGCGGTGAAACGTTGCTGACGGCTCTCCGCAATCCCGCGCTTGATGAAAATCACCTGCTGGCGCTTCTGAAACGGCGCGGCCTGGGGGAGGATGTCTTTACCGCACTCTATGCCTCCAAACGGCATCTGGAGAGTTACAAGGTCATCTTTGCCCTGGTCTGTCACCCCGAGACCCCGTCCCATATAGCACAAACCCTGTTACCCCGTTTTTACATTCTCGATCTTGCCAAAGTATCCACATTGCCCGGCGTAACACCGGAACTGCGGCTCTTATCAGAGCGTTGTGTTGTGCAGAGACTCCCCACCCAACCGCTGGGAACCAAGTTGACCTTGGCTCGCAGGGGTACTGCGGTGGTGGTGGAAGCTCTGTTGCGCGAGGGATTACCCCTCCTGGTGGAGGCCTGTCTGGGTAATCCGCATCTGAAGGAGGGGGCGGTGCATCAGTTTATTGCCTCATATCAGTCCACCGCTGAAACCATCTCCATGGTTGGCCGCAGTGCTCGCTGGAAGGGGCGTCCCAACATCCGCCTGGCTATCCTTAAAAACCCCCGCACCCCGGCAATCTGGTTTACCCTGTTTCTGCCCGGTCTTTCGCGTCAGGTTCTCAGGGATCTTGTATCCAATCAAAAACTGATTCCTGCGCAGAAGGAGCTGGTGCGTCAGGCGCTCAACAATCGAGGGGCTGCACCATGAATATTTTTTTTGCCGTTGTCGCGGCCATGCTGCTCAGTCTGTGCGCTCAGCCGGCCCATGCTGGACGATACGCCGTTGCCCGCAGTGCCACGCCGGTTATGAATGCGGCTGCCATGAATATTCTGTTTGGGGGTGGGGACGGCAGAACACTGAAAACGGATCGTTGCGGTCAGGTGCGGGAGCTTGAATTCATGGCCCTGCCGGGAACGGTCTTCAGGGTGCTGGATGAGGTGCGCCAGGGCGATACGGTCGTCTATCGGGTGAAGACGGACGACTACCCCACGCCCGCAGGTGGAGCGCTCTATGTGGACAGGCGATTCATGGAGATGCGCTCTGAGCAGCCTGCAGAGCGGCTGCGCAGCATGCCGGAACGGGAAACGGTGATCTCGGCCTTGAAGGTTTCAGTTGGCAGCCCCTATGTCTGGGGAGGCAACATGCGTCAGGGGATCAATGAGCTTCTGGAGCTGTACTATCGGGGCTCTTTTTTGCCGGCCGAGGCCAGGCGTCTGGCGCTGGCCGGTCTGGATTGCTCGGGTCTGTTGTTCGCAGCCACCAATGGCTGCACCCCCCGCAATACTTCCCGTTTGGTTGAATTCGGCAGGGGCGTTCCGGTGGCAGGTAAAGGGGCGCTGGAACTGGCTACCCTGCTGCAACCACTGGATCTGATCGTCTGGAGCGGTCATGTGATCATCGTTCTGGACAGCGAAACCGTCATTGAAAGCCGTCTTGAGTGCGGTAGCCCTGGCCGGGGCGGGGTAATGACCACGCCGCTGCGGCAACGTCTGGCCGAGATTATGCGGGCTCGGCGGCCGTTGGATGCTTGGCCGAAGGGGGGTAAACAGCGGGATGGTTTTGTGGTGCGCAGGTGGTATGGTTTGCAGGGAGGATGGTCTGAGTAATCCAAGGTCGAGGAAACCGTCAGTATGCTTTTCTGGCTCGGCATAGCGATTCTTCTGGCATATGGCGTTGCCGGGCTTGACATGGTTATGGGCAACCGTACGGTGCCTGCCCTGCGGGACACGCCAACCGAGCTGCCAGCTGAACCGCCACGGGTCTCGATCATCATCGCGGCCCGCAATGAATCCCGCAACATCCGCGAGTCGCTGCAATCGATCCTGGGTCTTGGTTATCCTGATTACGAGCTGATCGTGGTGAATGACCGCTCCGAGGATGACACCGGCGCCATTCTGGACAGTATGGCTCGGGATAATCCGCATCTGCGGGTGATCCATGTCAGTGAACTGCCCCGCGGCTGGCTTGGAAAAAATCACGCACTGTGGCTTGGCAGCCGCAGGGCGAGCGGGGATTTGCTGCTGTTCAGTGATGCCGACATCATCATGGAAGCGACGGTCCTGCGCCGTGCGGTACATCATGTTCTTGCCAACCGGCTCGACCATCTGGCTGTTACCCCCTCCATGCGTATGCCAGGTCTTTTCCTGGCCATGTTCGGCGCCTCCTTCATTCTCTTCTTCTCCCTTTTCGTCCGTCCCTGGAAGGCCAGGGATCCCGGAAGCCGCTGTCATATCGGCATAGGTGCTTTCAACCTTGTCCGAAGTGAGGTTTACCGGAGAGTGGGTGGACACGAAACCATCCGTTTGCGTCCGGACGACGACCTCAAGCTGGGCAAGATTATCAAGCGGGCCGGCTTTCGTCAGGATATCGCCTATGGCCCGGACTTGCTGGCTGTGGAATGGTATGCGTCGCTGAGCGGGGTTGTCAGGGGGTTGGAAAAAAACGCCTTTTCCGGCGCGGATTACAGGGTAGGGGTGGTACTGTTCGGGGTTGTCTATCATCTGCTGGCCAGCGTATGGCCCTTTCTGGCCATCTTTGTCACCCATGGGGCGACCCGTCTTATCTACGGTGCGGTGATTGTTCTGATTACCCTGCTGTACGCCGACAGCGCCGGTTATCATGGCGCACGGCGCTGGCATGCGGTTGGTTTTCCTCTTACCGCACTGCTGTTCGCCTGCATCCTGCTGAGAACCATGCTGCTCAATCTGATCCAGGGTGGCATCTTTTGGCGCGGGACGTTCTATCCCCTGAAGGAATTGCGCAAGAACAGGGTGTGAAGCTTACCTTTTTCTGCTTTTGTCCGGTACCGGCAGCTTTAGCAGGCGCAGTACCTGGGTCATGTCGTCCCAGACATTCCAGAAGGATTCCATGTTGCCCTCGCCCTGCCGGTGCAGCAGGTATGACGGGTGAAAGGTCGGCATGAGCGGGATGCCGTGGAAGTCCCGGAATTTGCCGCGCAGTTTTGAGATCGGATCTCTGGTGCCCAGCAGGGTATGGGTTGCAAACTTGCCCAAGGCCACGATCACCTCCGGTTTGATGGTCTGAATCTGGCGCAGCAAAAACGGAGCACAGGTCGCAATCTCCTCCGCTTCCGGATCGCGGTTTCCTGGAGGTCGGCATTTGACCACATTACAGATATACACCTCTTCACGCTTCAACCCCATGGCCGTGATGACACGGTTCAGTATGCGGCCGGCTTCGCCCACAAAGGGCTCGCCCTGAAGATCCTCATCACCCCCGGGGCCTTCTCCCACGAAAACCAGTCGTGCATGGGGATTGCCAACCCCAAAGACCAGATTTTTGCGTGTCTTGCCCAGCTTGCAACGCTGGCATTCCCCCAGATCTTTTCTGATTTTTTGCAGGGAATCGGGGTGCTGAAATGCCGCCGGTTGTTGCTCAGTCGCTGTCGACGGATCCGGTTTCGTTGGCGCCGGCATGTCGGCAACCTCGCCAGCCAGGCTGCTTGGGATCCCATCCAATCCGCTCTCCTGGAGCGAACTCAGATACGTCCTGAGGGATGCCACCACAAGTGATGAAGTTACGCCATGGGTCACGGTTGGTTGCTCCTGTTGAATCAATATACAAAGTGGGGTACCATCAATCTCCGGGAACTCTAGCAGCAAGTTCCGGTACCTGTCAAAACCTAAGAAGGAAAAAACATGCTTATCGTCTGTGCACTCGTATTCGCTCTTCTGGTTCCAGAAATATCCTACGCCTGGGGAGGGGGCATCCATCTTCAGGTCGGTTTGAATGTTCTTGCGCATCTGGAGCAGTTGCCGGCAGGGATAGCCACCCTGCTGGCTGCCCACCCCCTGGACTACCTCTATGGTTGTATTGCGGCAGATATCACCCTGGGCAAGAAGTTCACCCACCATCTGCTGAACTGTCATCGCTGGAGCGTGGGCAAGAAGGTGCTCCTGACGGCCCAAAGCGACGGTGAGCGCGCCTGCGCCTACGGTTATCTCAGTCATCTGGCGGCAGATGTCATCGCCCACAACTATTTCATTCCCTACAAAATCATGCGCTCCTTTAGTGTGGCAGCCATGAAACATACCTACTGGGAGATGCGATTCGAGACCTTTGCGGATCAGAAGACCTGGGAGCGTGCGCGCGAGGTTTGTTCCTGCGACCAGAGCGCCAATGACCGGCTGCTTCGAAGCGTGGTAGCGCCAACCCTGTTTTCCTTTGGCACCAACAAGCGGATCTTCAATTCGATCATGCTCCTGTCACAGCTGGAAAAGTGGCAGCAGGTCATGCAAGGCCTGTCAGACACTTCCTGTTATGTTCTGGCCGAAGAGGATCGGGACGAGTATCTGCGCATGATTGAAGAGGCGGTTTTTGATTTTCTGCGGAGACCGGATGAATCGGATATTCTGCTGGCGGATCCGACCGGAGAACGTGCGCTGGCCATGGCCGAGGCGTTCCGGAAAAATCTGCGTCTGCTCTATAAAAGCGGGCGAATCACAAAGTCGGAGGGGATGGAGCAGGTGGAAACGCTCAAGAAGAAATTGCGAAGCGCACTGCATCAGCCGGAACTGCTGGAGGAACTTCACAGCAGGTGATACATGCAGTCGCCACACTTGTAACCTTCCGTTCTGGTTGTATTTCAGCTACCCGCATTCATCCTCAAAGGACCCGCGCGTACGGCTACGATCAAAACGGCAACATCAAAACCATAACCTATCCCGACAACAGGATAGTCACCTACACCTACTCGGACAACAAACCGACCGACATAACCAGCACCTACAACAGCTCAACCACAAAAATCGCCACCGGTATAACCTACCAGCCCTTCGGCGGCATCGAAACACTCACCTACGGCAACGGCATAACCAGAAGTATCAGCCATGATACCCAGTACCGGATAACCGGCATCATTGACGGAACGACACTGAGTTACGGCTTCACTCCTGACGCCAACGGCAACTTCACCGCCATCAGCAACAACCTGAACAGCGCCAAGAACAAGAGCTACACCTACGACGCCCTTAACCGCTTGAGCACAGCAACCGGCCCCTGGGGTTCACTCTCATGGACTTATGACGGCACCGGCAATAGGCTCACCGAGGGAACCTACACCTACGGCTATCAGACCGGAACTAACAAGCTGGCGTCAGTGAGTGGACCAACAGCAACAAGCTTCACCTACGACAACAATGGCAATACAACAAACGACAACTCCAAAACCTTCACCTACAACCAGAACCAGCGACTGACCAGGGCAACCGCAACTCAGACCGGCGACTACCTCTACAACGCCAGCGGCCAGCGGGCAAAGAAAACCGTAAACGGCGTGAACACATACTTCATCTACGACCAGAGCGGGCAACTGATCTACGAGACTGCAACAAGCGGAACAACCGCAAATTACATTTACCTAAACACACAGCCCATAGCCAAAACGGAAGGAAACACAGTATACTTCATCCACACCGACCATCTGGGCACACCACAGGCAATGACCGATGCAAGCAAGGCCAAAGTCTGGGAGATAGAGACAAGACCGTTTGGGGACAGTGCAACAATTACAGGAACGGTAACTCTCAATCTGAGATTTCCGGGCCAGTACTATGATGCGGAGACGGGGCTGAACAACAATTACTACCGTGACTACAATTCTGCGATTGGGAAGTATGTTGAGGCTGATCCGGTTGGATTGGAGGGTGGATTAAGTCTTTTTGCTTATGTACGAAACAATCCCGTGAACATGATAGACCCAATGGGGTTGACGGATGCAGTACCAATGCCTTGGTGGTGGGGTGCTGCGGGAGAGGCCGCTAAAGATGCTGGTGCGGGCAGTGCTGCATGTGGTGCAATGGTTACTGCTTCGATTATTGTTATTGGTACAGCGACATCAACATCAACATGCGCAGATTATCCTCCAAAGGATGAATGCAAGAAGAAAAAAAAATGTGATCCGTGTTCTCCGTATCCAGTCGGCACATTAGGTTATAAAGGTCCAGAAGTCCATAAAAGAGGAATTGATGCTGGCACGTCTCATTATCATCTATATATAGTTGAACAAATACCAAGTAACTGTAAATGTATTTGGAAAGAGAAGACAAAATCCACATCCGGTAGTCATCATTATGATGAACAACCTAACTTGTTTTTCGGTGTTAACCTCAATGGATCAGGAAGTCCACCGAACTACCCTCAATAGATCGCAGGTATAATATGTCTTATAAACTATTAATCGCTTCGATGATGGTTTGTGGAACACCAAACCTTTTGAAGAATAGGCTGATTCTTTCATGTAGCGATTCTGTTTGGAGCCCAATACAAACGCTTCCAGTTGAACTCAAGCGATACTTTACCGATGAACTGGGAAACAGTGCCGTCAATTATGGCGGTTTTGTACAAATGGTTGATGTTCACGCCTTGGGTTTATTGGCAGAGCATGGGCTATTTGCGTGTTTCAGATGTATTACAGAAAATTATCTTGAACAAGTTCAGGTGTATCCTCCAAAAGCAGTCTATCAAAAGCTGATAGATGACTTAATACCAATGGGATGGGATATTTCAACGGGAAATGGTTGGTTGTCTGCTTCATGTCACGGTTGTTTTCCTATCGATCCATATACGGGAGATGAGATTGATCAACATGCTGATAAGATAAATAAATTTGGATTATTTTTTACTTTGGATGATTGTTTAACGTACTGTCAAACGAACAATTCTCTGATTCCAGAGCATGCCCCTTGGTTCCCAGTAGGCATCTATGTCGATAAGAGTTCATATGCACGTTTAAGTGGAACTCTATGTATCAGGCACTGACATGAGATAATCCGAAGCAAACAAAACGCCGTGAAGTCCTCCATTCCAAGGCTCACGGCGTTTTGCATGTAACTTGAATCAATCTCAAGCATTGCCCAGTAGTGTCTAAAAAAAGGCTCTTTGGTGTCGAAAAGCCCATCGGAATACTTCCGGGCCAGTACTATGATGCGGAAACGGGGCTGAACTACAATTACTTCAGGGATTACAATCCGGCGATTGGGAGGTATGTTGAGGCGGATCCAATTGGGATCAAGAGAGGTAAAAACCATTTATTCCTTTATGGGCGGAATAACACGTTACGTTATACTGATTTCTTTGGTTTAGATACGTTTGCAGATCTTCAAAAGGATGCAGATAAAGCTGCAGATGCGCTTTTAAAAGGACCAATCGTATATTGTAAGTGTTTCTTTAGATGGAATAGAAAGCGTATGGAATGCGCACTTGAGATTGATGCAGAGGTAGATAGCGAATATCGGTATTATCTGTGCATGTGGAAAGCACTTGCCGATCTCAGGGGATGTGCAGGTGTTCCTCAACCAAGAGATGATCCTTTTAAACCTCCACCAGGTTGGGATAAGTATCCAAATCCTCCTGGAAGAGGCCCAAAGGTGGAGGGTGGAATATGAAATTACATTGTGTCATTCAATTTTTTATTTGTATTTTAATTGTTGGGATATCGAACGCTGACAATGTACTACAAACCAATAATTATATGGTAACTATTCCTGAAAATTGGACTGTAGAGACGCGTGATAATAGTACTACTATTTTAGACCCAGAATTTAAGAATGGTGAAGTTTCAATTAGTATATCGACAAAACCAACAAATAACAAAATGTCATTGAATGAAGTGTGGGCCAAGATAGAACCATTAATGGTAACTGGTAAGATTAAGATATCAGAAAGTGAAGATGTAATTTCTGACAACACGTGGAAAAAATTAGAAATAGAAGAAATAGTATGCAATAAAAAAATTATCACGACAGTCCTGTTTACAATTAAATACTCACTTAAATATTTTATAAATTTTGTTTGTCCTAAAGATAATTACCATGACGTGATACCACATTTTAATTCTGTTAAAAAAACATTCAAGTTTATTCATAAGTAAAAAGCATAAGAAACAAGCGGTGTTAGCTCTTGATATGACACATCAGAAGCAAGCATACCTCAGTGAAGCACTTTATTGCATGATGGTGCTGAGGTTTTACAATATCCGGGCCAGTACTATGATGCAGAGACGGGACTGAATTACAATTACTCCAGGGACTACAATCCGGCAATTGGGAGGTATGTTGAGGCAGATACGATTGGGATAAAAAGTGGGGATAATCATCTATATGTTTATGTCCAAAATAATCCTATCAATTTGACAGATCCAAATGGTTGGACAGGCTATCCTGGTGTTGGCATTGATTGTAGTGGGTGGGCAGATGTTGCCAACTTTTTCAATGACTTTTTTTCCTCTACAAAATTAGCCAATGAAGCTTATGCAAAAATAAGTAAAATCAGAAAGACAATACCGTGTAATGCAAAAAGAAACGTAACTATATGTTTCATTCCAGGGTCACCACCTTCGAATCTATCTGTAGCTATAGGTGATGGAGCATATACATCCCCAAATAGCTTCAAATGCACAGTTATCGAAGTTACAGGAAATAAGGACTGCAACCGTTGTTCGGAGTGTCATAAATGAGAAACTTTAAAACACTTTATATGAGTATAATTACTTTATTAATAATATCAGCATTAAGTTTGTATTTATATAAAAACAACTCGCATTCAATCTCTATATATACTATTAACGACAATGATGTATTAAATAAATATAGCAATGGCACCTTTGGTGATGATGAATTAAAAACATATTTCAAAAATACAGTAAATTATAAATTGGTATCATTATCATACGGTGACATTAGTAGCATAAACATATTAAGCTTATACAATACATTAAACAACAAGTACAATCACACTGTTGAAATAACACTAACTGACAGTGGTAACAAAAAAATACAAGCTTTGAACAAACATGGAGTAAATAAGATAACAATAATTGCTTTTGATTCAGAGTATATTGGAACATCTATTTTAAAGGAGGAGATAAAAGGGGCTTTTATACTGACTTCAAATGCAATAGCAAAGGATAAGCATTTAATATTTTTTAAAAAATTGTCTTCAAGAGTGAAATGGGTTGGACTTTAATGTAGGGTATGAGGTACTTTGTTATCCGTATGGCGGATGGGTCACTGTTATCTGTTTTTCTATTGAGCCAAAGATCTAATCCAATACAAAACGCCGTGAAACTCATTGGTCAAATGTTTCACGGCGTTTTTGTGAGAGTACTTTTTACCCACTTTGTTGTAATCTACTGAGGCTATTACTTTATGGCAGGCGACTGCCAGAGGGAGGTAAAAACAGCTCGTCGGGTGTCGAAAGGCCCATCGGAATACTTCCGGGCCAGTACTATGATGCGGAAACGGGAACCCACTACAACTACTTCAGAGATTACAATCCGGCGATTGGGAAGTACATTCAAGCAGATCCGATTGGACTGGATGGTGGGATTAATCCGTTTGCTTATGCTAAAAATAGTCCTATAAAGAACACAGATCCAGAGGGGCTTTTTGCATTAGAATTTCCAGCTGTTGTCTGTACGGTAATTGTTGTTGGCGCTATTGTAATAAAAATTTGCCAGAATCCGCCTAAAATTCCCATATTCAGGAAAGATGATGCTGACAAATGCCGTGATGCTCTCGAAAGCTGCAGAGAAGGCTGCATTGGTACTTATGTGAGATTCCCCAATCAGTTACCTGGAACTGGCCACGACATGAAAGGCAGGATGCGTCGCTGTATCCGTGAATGTAAGGAGAAAAAAGGATGCTATAGTGGATTTGGCAATTTCTAATTTTATTGACACTTGAAAAGAACTATATATTAGGAGGATGTTTTGATGGATAATAATTTGGCAAAGCAATTAATGGAATGTTTTTCGTCTTTGGATGGTCCACTAAATGAGGCAGCTACACTAATAGAGCAAATCAAAGATGAAATAGAGCTCAAAAAGTTCAGAAAAAGTATTGCAAGTATCATGGCAAATATTTACACAGAGTTAGAACTACCTATTATTATGCAACATCCAGAATTTGATCCTGACACAAAATAGGCTCCCAATTATTTACCGTCACAAAACAGCCTAAGCAAAAACGCTGTGAAGCCCTTCATTCCAAGGTTTCACGGCGTTTTTAGTTTGTGATTTTTTCTTTAACCGCTGAAGGATTGACAGGAGGTTTTACGCTTCAACTCGCCTTTGCGAAGGCTTGATCGCCCCTTCCACCTTGTCCTTCACGATCATGGCGTCAATCAGCCTGATGACTGTCTCCTGATCCCCGCGGTGACCCCCTCAAGCTCCCTGAACCTCATCAAAAGCCGTAGATTGTGCAGCGGCCTCTCATCGGTGCGGTGGCCCACCAGTAAACTCAAAATCTTAACAAGTATAAAGGACCATTTCCTCTTTTCTTCACATACTGCTATGACCGATTCCGGAATTTTGTTTCGGAGGTGGTCATTGTCCAGACAGTGCGAATTCTGCGGCAGATTCTTTGTTCCTGACCCCCGAGTCGGCATACGCCAACGGGCTTGCTCCCGACCCGAATGCGGAAAAGCTCGCAAGCGTGCTTCTCAGCAAGCATGGCTGGCCAATGAACCAGGATACTTTTGCGGCCGCTATGCGTATGTGAAGGAGTGGCGGTTACTCCTCCCGCTCCCGAACCTGGTTCGCCAAGGCCTGCGCCGAAATATTCAGTGTCTCTGACGAACTGGTAAAGGAAGACATCGGGCGGTTGCTGCTCCTGGTTGAAGGGTGGAAACCACAACATCAGAAACAGACCCAGGCGGAAGCGACCAAGGAAAAACAGGAAGAAGCCCTGCGTTTTCTCCACAACCCCGCCAACTTCGACGAAATCCTGGCCGATCTGGAGACCATCGGCATCACCGGGGAGGAGACCAACAAACTGACCGGCTACCATCCGCCACACCTGCGCTACCCATATGCTGAGAAATGGAGCACCGATCAGGCACCTGCAGGAGATGCTCGGCCATGAATCCCTGGAATCGACTCAGATATATACCCATGTAACCATTAGTGACCTGAAGGAGGCACATGCCAAATACCACCTCTCGGAAACCATGCGGGATTCTCAAGAGTGATAATCCATCCCAGCATGTGATGAAGCCGATACGTTCCCAAGCAATTTCGGATTTGAGTATAGAATAATGTTGCCAAAATGACACCATGGACGTTATGATGTCGACGTATCGGAGGGATATCATGCAAACAGCAAAAGTTCAAAAGCCATCATCCAAACAAATTTCTGACGACCGGATCACGGCAAGAATACCGCACGCCAACCGTCTTATTATCGAGAGAGCGGCTGCCGTATACGGTGCAACCGTAAACCAGTTCATTGTTCAGACGGCTCTTGATCGCGCCGGAGAAATTCTTGAGCGTGAAGAGCTGTTGCGTTTATCTGAAAGAGATGCTCGAACATTTTTGTCCGCGCTGGAAAACCCGCCGGAGCCGTCGCAGAAATTGATAGATGCTTTAAAAGCCCACAGCCAACTCGTGAAATGTTGATTATCCGCTCACTTGATGCATCGCATGACCGCAAACGTTTTGATTGTGGTGTGCCTGCGCTGAATGAGTTTCTGCAAAAAACCGCCCGCCAACATAAGGAGAAAGGTCTTTCAAATACCTTTGTCCTTTCTGATGAAGATACGCCTCACCTAATCCTGGGCTACTTTACCCTTTCATTTTTAGAGATCGACGCCGGATCTCTTCCCGTGAAATATTCACGCACACTGCCGAAGTTAGCGCGTCTGCCAGGCGCAAAGCTTGCCAGGCTCGCGGTTGATACATCCAGCCAAGGCAAAGGATATGGTGAACTGCTCCTGGCAGATGCTGTTAAACGGGTTTTGGCGACTACACAGGAGTCTGGCGCTATTACCGGTTTTTTTGTAGACGCAAAAAACGAGAGCATAAAGAATTTCTATATTCGGTTCGGCTTTATCCCGTTGAGAGATGAGCCACTGAAGGTCTTTTTACCACTCAGTGCACTTGTTAAGGGATTGGATAAGGCCATTATGGAGTGATTTCTGGCTGGGGTAAAACAGACTCCCCGGGGACAAAAAGCCCATCGGAATACTTCCGGGCCAGTACTATGATGCGGAAACTGTGGAGTGGCTGAGAGTGGCAGGAGAGTGGCAGGGACGTTGTTTATTTGTTGACTAACGTCCCTGCCGATAATAGGTTACGACATTCCAAGAACAGCCCGTCTTGATCTTCCCGGCCTTTTGCAGCATGTCATTGTCCGCGGCGTGAATCGTTGCGACATCTTCACGACGACTCCGACCGGAGGCGACTTCTCCAAAACCTCTCGAAACTACTTTGTTATATGGCTGTCCGCCGGATTGGGCATAGTGGTGTCGAGGTCGGCAGGCACGTGAACGTTCGTCGGGCAGGGGGTAGCGTTGCAGCCGGCAGGGGGGATAGACTGGTGAGGGACAATCCGGCGTTGTTCGCATTAATACACAAATAAACAGACATGCCGGGAAGGGGGGAGGGGAAGACTTCTAGATCCTGATAAAACGGTTTCGCCCGCTACGCTTTGCCTGGTAGAGGGCCTCGTCAGCCCTTTTGAGAAGCGTTTCCGGGCAATCCCCAGGACCGAGGCTGGAAATGCCGATGCTGATGGTAACTTTGATCAGGTTGTTATGGAAATGGTTTTCCAATTCCTCAATCTGAACTCTCAGGTTTTCCGCCACAATTTCCGCTGCGATACCGTCGGTTTCCGGAAGAAGGCAACTGAACTCCTCACCCCCGTAGCGGGCCACAAAGTCGGTTTTTCTGATGCTGGAGACCGCTTTTGAGGCAACATTTTTCAGCACCAGATCACCACCCTGGTGGCCATGGGTGTCATTGACTTTCTTGAAAAAATCGATGTCGATCATCAGTACGCTGAGCGACCGCGAGTATCTGCTGTGACGATCGCACTCCTCTTTCAGTCGTGTCTCCAGGGATCTGCGGTTGGCGATACCGGTCAGGGCATCAATGGTATTCATCTCGATCAGTTTTTGCTCATAGGTGGCAAGTTCGGTCACATCCTGAACAATCAGGAACAGACTGCTGATGGAGTTGTCCTCTCCGCGGAGCGGACCCATGGTGCAACTCTGCTGCATCAGGTCAAAATGATACCCGAAGGAGCTGTCCGGTTTGAAAGGGAACAGGAAACGGTGCAGTTTCTGGGAAAAAAAGGCAAAATTTCCGAAGGAGAGAACGGTCTTGCAGTTTCTGTTGAAGCTGGGTGTGCTCAGGTGCGGAAAAAAGTCAAAAATCGGTTCACCGATGATCTGGTCGGCTGGTATTCCGCTGCGTGCCGACATCCAGCGATTCCAGTAGCGGACCCGTATCTCCTTATCGAGGATGACGAGTCCGATGTTGACGGTATCGAATATCTGGGCGAACTCGCTCTGCTTCATTCATACTGCTCCATAAAGGTTGCCAACGCTTTCTTCAGCCAGACGATGGATTCATGACTTGTCACCAGGAACAGGAAACCCTCCACGTTACGCTCATTGAAGCAAAAGACGGTCTTCAAGACGATTGCCGATGAATTTTCCTCAAAGGTGTTTGCCTGGATGGCGTCGCTGGGAGCGTTGTCGGTGATGACACGGGGAGGCGAATAGGTAACGGCGTCGCCCAGAAGCTCTGCAAGCTTGCCGACACAGGCGCCGATCAGGATGTTGCCGACCTCCATCAGGGTTTCCTTCTCCAAAGCGTCCATGGATTGGAGAGCGATTGCCTCGCCTTCCTCGCCAAAGATGGATATGAGCTCCCTGCCTGCAGCGGCATCGAAAATCATGAAGGCGCTGCCCTTGAAGTCACCCCAGAAATTCTGCTCCACGATACTGATCGTGTCATATCCACTGACTTGGCTCTTCAGGTATTCAGGCAGCTCCTGGGCATTGAACATCTCCACATGGGGAACGCTCAGGATGACAAAAATGTTGATCACCTCGGCAAGGTCGGCGGCAGCCTTGCCAAAGGCAATGTTCATGATTTCCTGGAGGATTTCCTTTTCGTCGGCGGAGATTGCGTCCTGGCTTTGGTCCATGTCCCTACCCTATCCGTTTTTCAACTTGCGACAGTGCGTCCTCGATGGTTTCCTTGGTGGGTGGTTTTTTGACAACCATCATGGCGCCCACGCTCAGTACGTTGCCTATGGATTTGACCTGTATATCAGCGGTGCAGACGATGACCGTGGCATTCGGGTCGTGTTTTCTGATCTCTTCCGTGGCGCAGGTGCCGTCCATGACCGGCATGGTCAGATCCATAAAGGTCACATCCGGTTGATACTTTTTGTACGCCTCAACCCCGGCCAAGCCGTCACCCGCCTCAAAAAGCTCATAGCCACGGTCCTTGGGGATACAGCTCTTCAGCATTTTTCTGGAAATCGGAGAATCATCGACGATCAGTATTTTAGTGATCATAACAGTGGTCTGCCTTATATGCCGATTTTATGATTATTCATCTAAGCAAAAGCCGATACAATGAAGATCAAAATGTAAAACAACTTTTTACACCATGGGGAGAGGAATTCATAGCCCTGATTTATCAACGACACTACATTTTTCTCCATCGGTTCATGAAAGCCCCGCCGAAAGTATGTGGTCGAGTATGACGGTTGCCAGTTCACCCTTGGACATCAGCGGGCACTCGACCATAGGGCTGTCCCGAAAGAGCAGCAGCGCCCGGTTGGTTTCGACGTTGAAGCCGGCATCGCTCTGACTGACATCATTGGCAACGATCATGTCCAGATTCTTTTCCCGCAGCTTTGTGGTGGCATGGGACTCCAGATTGTCGGTTTCGGCCGCAAAACCCACCAGAAACGGCCGTTGCTCCAGCGCACCGAGCTCTGCCAGGATATCTGCGTTTCTGGTCAGCTGAAGCGTCAGTTCCCGGGCCTGCTTCTTGACCTTGCTTCCGCTACGCTCGACCGGGCGGTAGTCTGCCACCGCGGCGGCCTTGATGACAGCCGAGCACTCGCCAACGCGCGCCATAACGACCCTGCGCATCTCTTCGGCACTCGTAACCCCAACCAGTTCGACACCATGGGGGGGGGGGAGGTTGACCGGGCCGCTGACCAGGATAACCCGTGCGCCGCGACGGGCGGCTGAGCGCGCCAGGGCATAGCCCATTTTACCCGAGGAGTGGTTGCTGATGTAGCGCACCGGGTCAATCTCTTCTCGGGTCGGACCGGCGGTTACCATGATGGTCCGGCCGGCCAGATCCTTGATGGTCAGAGCCGATACGGCCGCTTCAAAGATCGTCTCCGGGTCAGCCAGTTTCCCCTCACCTTCCCATCCGCAGGCCAGGGAGCCCTTGACCGGCGGCACAAACAGATAGCCAAGACGGCGCAGTTTTTTTTCATTATTCCGGTAAATCGGGTTGGTGAACATGTTGACATTCATGGCCGGAGCGATCAGCACCGGTGCCCTGGTTGCCATGACCGTTGTGGTGAGCATGTCGTCGGCTATGCCGTTGGCAATCTTGCCGATACTGCTGGCGGTGGCAGGAGCGATCACAAACAGATCGGCCTTGTCAGCCAGGGAGATGTGCCCGATTTCACGCTCTGCTATCAGATTGAACAGTTCCGTATGAACCGGGTTGGCTGACAGGGTCTGAAAGGTGAGCGGTGCGATGAATTCCTGGGCTGAACGGGTCATGATGACGTGAACGTCGGCGCCCGCCTTGGTGAGCAGACGCAGGATCTCAACCGCCTTGTAGGCGGCAATGCCGCCGGTAATTCCCAGGATGACCCGTTTGTTGTGGAGCATGCGGCCGTCTCCTCGTTCTTGTGGCATGGTGCCCGTGCGGCTGAGCTAAAAATACGGGTTGCAGCGTTTTTCGTGACCGATGGTTGTTTCCGGGCCATGTCCGGGATAGGCCACCACATCATCCGGCAGAGTAAAAAGCTTGGACCGCACGGATTCCAACAGTTGCGCGTGGGAACCGCCCGGCAGGTCGGTGCGACCGATGGAGTCCGCAAAGAGCGTGTCACCGGTGATAACTTTTTTTTCGGATTCAATGTAGAGGCAGCAGCCGCCCGGTGTGTGGCCGGGGGTGTGCAGCACGGTCATGCTCTGCTTTCCAAAGCTGATTTTCATCCCGTCGGTCAGGAATGCATCCGGCTGGGGAGAGTTCTCGCCCGGGATACCATAGGCCTTGGCAATATCCGCGGCGCGTCCCAGCATGGGGGCGTCATTGGCATGAATCAGCAGGTCGGCGCCGAAGTGTTCCTTTACCGCCCGGTTGGCGCCGATGTGATCAAAATGGCCATGGGTGTTGATGATATGAACGATGGTCAGGCCGCGCCGTTCCACCGCCGCGATAATCTCCCCGGCGTCTCCACCGGCGTCAATAATAACCCCTTCGTGTGTTTCCTCGCATCCGAGTATAAAACAGTTGACCCCCAGCGGGCCGACTTCCAAGCTGTCGCATATCATGAATTACTGCTCCTCGCGTTTGTGGTCTGGGTGAATCTCAAACTGCCTTGTTGACAGAGTACCAGGGCTGGTATACATTTTTTCACAGAAATCGGAGGGGGGCTTGGGCAATGCAAATACCGTGGATCGACCTGGAAAACTGTATCAGCTGTGGAATCTGTATCTCCGCTTGCCCAGGGGTTTTCCGATTCAACAGTAAAGGTAAAGCCGAATGTTTTGAATCCTCCGGAGCTCCGGAAAAGGATATCCAGAGCGCCATCGATGCGTGCCCCGTCCAGTGTATCAGCTGGGAAAACGACTGAATCAAAGGAGAGTATGTATGGAACGTTGGGTTTGTACTATCTGTCAGTATGTGTATGATCCGGCAGCTGGTGATCCGGAAAATGGAGCTCCCGCCGGCACCCCCTTTGAATCCCTGCCCGCCGACTGGTGCTGTCCGCTGTGCGGAGCTGGTAAGGATGCCTTTGAAAAACAGTAACCGGTTTCATAACAAAGATTAAACAGCCCTCGCCGTGCGGGGGCTGTTTTTTTATCATCTGCCGATCGGGCCCTTCCGGTTTTTTTGTCAGTCATAAACCGGGTCGGTACACAGATACACAGCGGGCCACTGCAATCGTCTGTCGCAATTCAGCGCTTGGAAAGTCCATGAAATTGTTAAGGTACATGGACAGGCTACGATCCAACAGGCTAGCAAAAGAGTATTCCAAAGTCAAGGACAGTGCATGACTGAAAAGCGTGTTGTTCCTACAACCTCCTCAATTTGTCATGCGCTGTTGCGTTGTCTAAAAAAAACATGCACATATCTTTGGAAACTGATGTAAAGCCTCTGAAAATGTGTATACTGTATCCACGTAAGTTGACTAATGGAGTGTGCTTCAGCGCTGGCGCCCCGCGCGTTCCGGCACGATGCACTTTCATTTCGTGAAAATGCCAGTTGGTTCGGCTCTGTCCCTGCCCTTGTGATGTTTCTTTACGTCATACCGATGGAGAAAACAGTATATGTTCCCCTGCCTGCGCCCTGTTGTCCCGTTGCTGCTTCTGATGATGATGTGGACTCTGCCCGCTTTTGCCGAGCAGGGCATGGCCATTGACCCGGTCAATTGCCTCGGTTGCCACAGCGACAAGATCTCCATCCAGGCCTTTGCCGGCTCCGTGCACGGCAAGAACGGATGCACCAGTTGCCACGTTGATATCACCGATCTTGCCAGTCACATGCGCCACGAATTCAAGCCCCGCAAGGTCCAGTGTGAGCTGTGCCATAAACGGGAGACCGCTGAACATTTCACCAGCGTTCATATCAACAAGGGGGTCATGTGCGCCAACTGCCATACAGATATCCATACCCAGACCCCCTGGAAAAAAGATAAGCGCCGGGTCATTGCCAAGTGCGTCCAGTGCCATGACCGTGAGGCGGCCTACCAGAAGTCGGTTCACGGCAAGGGGGTGGCAGCTGGCGTGGTGGATTCGGCCGCCTGCAACGACTGTCATGGGCTGCATGATATCAAGGCGCTGGGCGACTCCGACAGCCGTGGCAAGAAGGAGTTTCACACAAAGGTCTGCCTGAAGTGTCATGGTGACAAAAAGATGATGACCAGGAACAAGGTCACCAACGTGGCGGTCAGCACCTATTTCGAGAGTTATCATGGCAAGAATTTCCGTCTCGGATTTCCGGAAAAGGTAGCCGGCTGCGCCGACTGCCACACCTCCCATTCGGTGTTGCCTCCTGCTGATCCGAAATCAAGTGTCAACCCCGACAACCTGGTAAAAACCTGCGGCAAATGCCACACCAGGGCAACCATGCTCTTTACCAAGTATTATGCCCATGGTGAACATAAGGATCGGGAGAAATATCCCCTGCTCTTCTACACCTTTATCGGCATGACCGCACTCCTGGTCAGTACGTTTGCCGTTTTCTGGCTGCACACGCTGCTTTGGATGTTCCGCGGATTTGTGGAAAATCGCGAAAAAGCCGCCCTGTTGATGGCAGATGAAGCTCCCCATCACATTCCCGGCGCCAACAAACAGTACCGGCGTTTTACCCGACGTCATGTCTTTCTTCACATCCTGGTCATCATCAGCTTCCTGGGTCTCTCCCTGACCGGTTTGCCGCTCAAGTTCAGCGATCAGATCTGGGCACAGGCGCTGATGAACCTGTGGGGCGGCACCGCCAATGCCGGCCTGATCCACCGCTGTTGCGCAGTAATCACCTTTATCTATTTCGGTTCGGCCCTGTTCATGACCATCCACTTCCTGTTTTTCCGAAAGGACCTCAAGGGCAATTTCATTGAGCGGCTGTTCGGACCTGACTCGCTCTGTTTCAACCTGCGCGATCTGCAGGATGTGGTTGCCATGGTAAAATGGTTTTGCTTCAAAGGCCCCAAACCGACCTTTGACCGCTGGACCTACTGGGAAAAATTCGACTTTGTTGCCGTCTTCTGGGGCATGTTCGCCATCGGCGGTTCCGGTCTGATGCTCTGGTTTCCTGAATTCTTTGGTCAGTTCCTGCCCGGCTGGACCTTCAACCTCGCCACCATCGTCCATTCCGACGAGGCGCTGCTGGCCACCGGCTTCATCTTCTCGGTCCATTTCTTCAACACCCATGGTCGCCCGGAGAAATTCCCCATGGACTTTGTCATCTTCAATGGCCAGATCTCCAAGGAGGAGATGATCGAGGAGCGTGGTGACCAGTGGAAGCGCTATGAAGAAGAGGGCATCACCGAGCAGTTTGCCTGCACAAAAGGCAGTGGTGTGGTGTACGACTTCCTGGTCAAGGGTTTTGGGTTCACGGCTGTTTTCATCGGCATCTGTCTGTTGCTGCTGATGATCTTTGCATTCTTGGGTGGAACACACTGAGGTAAGAGATATGGTACAGCGCGAGCGCGGCATTTTCAGATATGTCATGAACAGCATCAGTATCATTGGCGCGGTCATGGCCCTGGTTGCAACGGTGCTGATCGTGGCTTTCCTGGCTCTCGAAGCCTTTACCGGGTTGGAAAATCCCTATTTGGGCATGTTTGTCTATTTTGCCTTCCCCGGAATGCTGGTCCTGGGACTGCTGCTGATCCCGTTTGGCGCCTGGCGTGTCAGACGCAGTCTGCGGGACCACCCGGAACTGGGTATCCCTGCTTTGCCGCGTCTCGATCTGAATGACCCCCATGTTCTCAAACTCTCCATTTTCTTTGTGGTCGCCACGATAATATTTTTTCTGGTGGTGGGCGTCGCTTCGATCAAGGGGTTCGAGTACACCGAATCCACAAGCTTTTGCGGTCAGCTCTGCCACACGGTCATGCAGCCGGAGCATACCGCCTGGCAGAACTCAGCCCATGCCAAGGTCAGATGTGTCGAGTGCCACGTGGGGCCCGGCGCCAAATGGTATGTCAAGGCCAAGCTGTCCGGTCTGCGCCAGGTCTGGGTTGTGATGACCCATTCCTGGCCAACTCCGATCCAGACCCCGATCGACAATCTGCGCCCGGCGCGGGGCACCTGCGAGCAGTGTCACTGGCCGGAAAAATTCTATTCCGGCCGTCAGAAAATATTCTCCCACTACGCTCCCAACGAACAGAACACGCCGCGGGAAATCGACCTGATGATCAAGATCGGCGCGACCGCCAAGACCCCGGATGCCAAGGGAATCCATTGGCACATCGGGCAGGAGGTGGTCTATATCCCCGGTGACAAAAAACGACTCAGTATCCCCTACATTGCGGTCAAAGGCAGGGACGGAAAGATAACGGAGTACATGGATCCGGCCAAGCCGCTCTCACGGGAAGAGATTGCCAGGGGGGAAAAGCGGGTCATGGACTGCACCGACTGCCACAACCGCCCCAGTCACATCTACAATTCACCGGGTGACGAGATGGACCGCCACCTGGCTTCCGCCAAGATCGACCGCACGCTTCCCTTTATCAAGAAGGTGACGGTTGATCTGCTTGAGAAACCCTATGTCTCGTCGCAGGAAGCTGCCGCAGCTCTCGAGGCAGGCATCAAGGGGTACTATGCAAAGAACTACCCCGCGATTGCCACCGGAAAAGCTGCAGCAATTGCCACCGCTGTCGAGCATGCCCAGGATATCTACCGACGCAACTATTTCCCCGCCATGAAGGTTTCCTGGCGCACCTACCCGAACCACATCGGCCACTTCTATTCCGCCGGCTGTTTCCGTTGCCACGACGGCAAACATTCATCGCCGGAGGGGCGGATCATCTCTAAGAACTGCAACAACTGTCACGATGTTCTGGGACAGATTCAGGAGAACATTCCTCCTGGAACAAGGGTGAGCGAGTTTGTGCACCCGGCCGATATCGGCGAAGCGCTCTATACCACCAACTGCAGCGAGTGCCATTCTGCAGGAGGCTATGATCTGCCCGGATCCGGGAGGCATGAGGGCCAACGTCTTCCCTGACATTGACAACAGCCCGCCTGGGTGTAAAGCTTGAACAGATGCGCCATGTATACCGCTGCGAGGATCAGCCATGACGGAACAGTATCTGCTCGATTACATGTACACCTTTCTGTTCTTCCTCTGCGGGCTGTTGGTGGCGGTTTCGCAGTATCTCATTTCCTGGCTTGTCTCCCCCCCTACCATCCAGAAGAAAACCCTTGAACCCTACGAATGCGGCATGGATCCCTTCGGCTCCGCCTGGGACACCCGCTTCAGCATCTCCTACTACCTGTACGCCCTGATCTTCCTGGCATTCGATGTGGACATCCTCTATCTTTTTCCGGTCGCCGCTGCCTACAACCGCGTCTCCGGCCTGCGTGGAATTGTTGAAATGTTTGTATTTATTGCAATTCTCTCCCTGGCAATCATCTATGCCTGGAATAAGGGGGTCTTTTCGTGGGCGAAGAGAAGAAAAGGTTACTGAGGGTCCACAGCTATGCCGGACTGGCCCGCCAACGCGAACAGGGCAGCGACATCTACCACCCTCCCGAATCCCGGCCGCCGATTCTGCGGCTTGATCTGGCCGAAACATTTCTCAATCTCTGTCGCGCCAATTCCCTCTGGCCCATGACCTTTGGGCTGGCCTGCTGCGCCATTGAAATGATGGGTCTGGGCATGGCCCGCTTTGACATGTCCCGCTATGGGGCCGAGGTGTTTCGCCCTTCCCCGCGCCAGTGCGACCTGATGATTGTGGCCGGTACGGTCAACCGCAAGATGGCGCCGGTGATCATCACCCTTTACGAACAGATGGCAGCGCCCAAATGGGTGATCGCCATGGGTAACTGCGCGATTTCCGGAGGGCCGTTTAGCGTCAGTGAAAACTACAACGTGGTTTTGGGGGTTGACAAGCTGATCCCGGTGGATGTGTACGTTCCGGGCTGTCCACCGCGACCGGAGGGTTTGCTGGAGGGGATCCTCAAGTTGCAGGAGAAGATAACCGGCACGCGCTACCCCTTTCCCCAGTTCAATCCGCCCGTGGACGAGGTCTGAATGGATACGGTGCAAACACTCATACATGATCTGTCCGGGCTCCCGGCAGTGGTGCGCCAGGTGGAGTACCGCACTAAGGGCTTTCACCTGGAGCTGGAACTGGCATTGCCAGAGTTGGTGGCGTGTACCGAGCTGCTGCGCACACGGGACTTCTACCTGGTGTTTATCAGCGCAGTCCACCTGGATCCGGTCATCACGGTCATCTACCAGTTTGCCAGCTTCCAGTATCCCTGCCGGATCATGGTCCGGCTCCCTGTGGATGCGGAGTGCTCGGTCCCCTCCATTGCCCCCATTTTCGACGGTGCCAACTGGCATGAGCGGGAAACACGGGATATGTTCGGCGTTCTGTTCAGGGGGCACCCCTATCTGGAGCCGTTGCTGCTGGCAGAGGAGGACGCCGAACTCAAGCCACTTCTGAAAAGGGGCGGCGCGTTAAAAACGGCTGAAAACATCGGCTGGGCGGCAGCTTCCGACCAGCAGCGGGACGTGGAACCATGAGCGGGGAGCGGGAGACACACAGTTTCTATCTGAACCTGGGACCGCAGCATCCCGGTACCCATGGGGTATTGCGGGTACTGCTGGAGATGGATGGTGAGTACGTTATGGAAGCGGAGCCGGTGCTGGGGTACGGTCACCGCATCCAGGAGAAGATGGGCGAATCGCGGACCTGGAACGCCTTCATGCCCAACACCGCCCGCATCGACTATCTCAGCGCCCTGATCTACAACCACGGCTATGTGGGGCTGATCGAGCGCATGACCGGCATCGAGCCGCCCCAGCGGGCCGAGTACATCCGGGTGATCTGCTCGGAACTGAACCGCATCGCCAGCCACCTGCTCTGGCTGGGCGCATTCCTGCTGGACCTGGGGGCTTTTACCCCAATCATGTACACCTTTGATGATCGCGAGCAGATCCTGGACATCCTGGAGCATGTCACCGGCTCGCGCCTGACCTACAGTTATTTCCGGGTGGGCGGTGTCAGCCGCGACCTGGACGACAGCTTCATCCAGGGGACCCGCGCATTTATCGGTCGATTGAGGAGTCGCTTCAATCTCTACGATGATCTGGTCAGCAGCAATATCATCTTCATCAAACGGGTGGGGGATATCGCCAGCTTCACTCCGGACATGGCCAGGCGCTATGGTGCCACCGGTCCGATACTGCGCAGCACCGGCATTCCCTACGACATCCGCCGGTGTGAACCCTATTCGATCTATCCTGAACTGGACTTCGAGATTCCGGTGGGAAGAAATGGCGACTGCCTGGAGGTGTATCAGATCAGAGTCAGGGAGATGGAGCAGAGCCTGCGGATCATCGAGCAGGCCATGGAGCGGCTACCGGAGGGCCCCTTCCGTGTCAAGACGCCACGGAAACTCAAGCTGCCCAAGGGTGACGCATCTTTCTCCGTGGAGAGTGCCCGGGGTGAACTGAGTTACTACCTGATCAGTGACGGCAGTGACATCCCCTATCGCCTGAAAATCCGCACCCCCTCCTTCTCAAATCTGAGCCTGTTGCCGGAACTGTGCCGCGACATGCTCCTCTCTGATCTGGTCATGGCGCTGGGTACGCTCGATCTGGTCATACCGGAAATCGACAGGTGAATGTCGTGGAAACCATTGCCCAACTCCCACCGCACCTGATCCGCATAGTACTGTCAGCCATGGTCGTGATTGCTTTTGTATTTATCAACACCATGCTGCTTGGCTATCTGGAACGAAAATTGGCTGGCTGGTTCCAGCGCCGACCGGGGCCGATGGAGGTGGGACCCCAGGGGATCCTGCAGATGCTGATTGACGGGGTCAAGCTGCTGGGCAAGCAGTTCATCGTTCCGGAAGAGTCAAATAAGCCGCTCTTTCGCCTGGCGCCGCTACTGGCTTTCATTCCGGTGGGCGTGTCGTTTATCGTGGTGCCCTTCAGCAGAGAGCTGCAGGTTCGCGATCTGGATGTGGGGCTGATTTTCCTGTTGGCCATCATGTCCACCAACATGGTGGCGGTGCTGATTGCCGGCTGGGTATCCAACAACAAGTACGCCCTGTTCGGCGCGGTTCGATCGGTGGCTCAGAATGTGGCCTACGAGATTCCCATGCTGCTCTCCCTGTTGTCGGTGGTGCTGATGACCAACAGCTTCAGCATGCGCAGGATCGTCCTGGCCCAGCACCCGGTCTGGAATGTGGTTGTGCAGCCGTTGGCCTTCCTGATCTACTTCATCGCCGGCATGGCCGAGACAAACCGGACACCCTTTGACCTTCCCGAGGCGGAGAGTGAGCTGACCGCCGGCTACCACACCGAGTTCAGCGGTATCGCCTTCAGTTTTTTCTTTCTGGCCGAATACACCAACATGTTTTTCGTCAGCGCCATCACCACGGCCCTGTTTCTGGGGGGCTGGTCCGGCCCACCCCTGCCGTACATGGAATACAGCGGCATGGTCTGGTTCATGCTCAAGGTCTATACGCTGCTGTTCGTCATGATCTGGGTCCGCTGGACCTTTCCCCGGGTTCGATTTGACCAGTTGCTCAACTTCTGCTGGAAGTACCTGATACCGTTCGCCCTTGTCAACCTGCTGGTTACGGCGGTGGCCGTCAAGCTATGAGAGAGTATTTTCTGCAACTGTTTACTGGTGCCCGAAGCCTGCTGATCGGCCTCGGTGTCACCTTTCGAGCGCTGTTCCAGCCCATGGTTACGGTGCAGTATCCCCGGCGGAAGATTGAAATCACCCCCAATTTCCGCGGCCATACCGAGCTGGTCACGGACCCGGAAAGCGGAACCCACCGCTGTATCGTCTGCATGATGTGCGAAATGGACTGCCCCTCCTCCTGTATCAAAGTGATCGGGGAAAAACGGGAAGGGTTCAAGGGGAAGGTTCTGACTGGCTATCAGCTGGATTTCAGCAGATGCAGTTTGTGCGGCATCTGTGTCGAGGTCTGCCCCACAAGCGCGCTCTGCTTTTCTCCCGAGTATGAACTGGCCGGTTTTTCCCGGACGGAGTTTTCCTTTAACCTGCTGGCGCGGCTGGAGGAACGGACATGATCTTCTATCGCTATGTTGCCGAGACGCTTTTCTTTATCTTTACGGCCATGATCTTCAGCGGCGGTCTGATTGTGGTTCGCAGCCACCACATGATGAACGCGGTGCTCGGCCTGGCCCTGACGCTGTGCGGCGTTGCCGGACTCTTCTTCCACCTGGGAAGCCAGTTCCTGGCGCTGATGCAGGTTCTGATCTATGTGGGGGCGGTCTGCATCATCATTGCCTTCGGGATCATGGTCGGACCCAAACAGAAGCAGGAAGAAACCAGCTGGGTCAGCGGCCGGCGCAACCGCTTGCTGGCCTTTTCCGCCTGTGGAGTGGGTCTGGTTCTGCTTCTGGCCACCATCCTGGAGACAACCTGGGCTCCGGCGCCTTTCAGACAGGGTGATTTCTCGGTGCAATGTCTGGGCATAAACCTGCTGTACCAGTATTGTCTTGCCTTTGAGCTGGTCTCGGTGGTGCTGCTGGTGGCCATCGTCGGGGCGCTGATCATTGCCAACATTAACGAAGGGGAGGCGGGTCAATGATGCCCAGCGACATGCTTGCCACCTATCTGGTTATTTCCCTGTTCCTGCTGATCATCGGCATCTACGGCATGGTCAGGCATCGCACCTTTATCGGTATGCTGATCTCCAGTGAACTGATCTTCAGCGGAGCATCACTGAACTTCATGGCTTTCAACCGCTTTCTGGCGCCAAATCCGGCGGTTGGTCAGATCTTCGCCCTGTTCATCATGGGGATCGCAGCGGCAGAAGCGGCCCTGGTGGTCAGCCTGATCCTGATGGTCTACCACCGCTACCGCACCATCGACCCTGGTGATGTGCATGACTTGCGGCATTGATATGAACAGTTTCGATACCGGACGCCTGATAGCCGCTCCCCTGATTCCGGTCATTACCGGTCTCTTGATCATGATCGCCGGCAGCACGAGACCCAATCTGCGCGAGAGTTGCAGCCTGATTGGCTCGCTGGTCACGTTTCTGGTAGTGCTCTCCCTCTTCCCCCGGGTCCTGGGCGGCGGAATCTACGACTGCACCCTGGCCACCATCTACCCGGGGATTTCCCTCAGATTCCACCTGGACGGCCTCGGTCTGATCTTTGCCGGGGTGGCCTCCAGCCTGTGGGTCTGCGCCGCCCTCTACTGCATCGGCTACATGCGGGCGCTGAACGAGCATGCCCAGACCCGTTTCTATGTCTGCTACGCCCTGTCCGTGGGGGCCGGTCTGGGAGCGGCCCTGGCCGGGAGCCTGTTCACCCTGTACCTGTTTTACGAGGTCATCTCGCTTATGACCTATCCGCTGGTCATGCACCACCAGGATGCGGAGGGGTATTACGGGGGCAGAAAGTACCTGATCTATCTGATGTTCACCTCAAAGGCGCTGCTGCTGCCGGCCATGGCCCTGACCTATGTCCTCTGCGGAACTTTGGATTTTTCCTTTAACGGTATTGTGCAGGGTATTTTTCCCGCCAATGCCGACCCGCTGCTGGTGACCATCACCTATCTCTGCTTCCTGTTCGGTTTTGCCAAGTCGGGGATCATGCCGCTGCACAACTGGCTGCCGGACGCCATGGTGGCCCCCACTCCGGTCAGCGCCCTGCTGCACGCGGTTGTGGTGGTCAAGGTCGGGGTCTTTGCCACCTGCCGGGTGATGCTGTCGCTGTTCGGTGTTGACCTGTTGCGGACAACCGGGCTGGGGCTGTTCACCGCCTATTTTGTTTCCTTCACCATCCTGTGTGCCTCGCTTCTGGCCTTTACCAAGACAAACCTCAAGGCGCGGCTGGCTTATTCCACGGTCAGCCAGCTCTCCTACGTCATCCTCGGTGTTGCCATGCTCACCCCCCATGCCATCAGCGGCGGCCTGATGCATATCGCCAACCACGCCTTTTCCAAGATTACACTCTTCTTCGCTGCCGGCTGCATCTTCGTGGCCAGCGGAAAAAAGGAGATCCCCGAGCTGGGCGGGATTGGCCGGCGCATGCCGTTCACCATGGCCGCCTTTGGTCTGGCTTCGCTGAGCATGATCGGCGTGCCGCCGGTGTCCGGTTTCGTCAGCAAATGGTACCTGGCCCTGGGCGCCATGGATATCCATAACAGTCTCATCCTGACGGTACTGGTAGTCAGTAGCCTGCTCAATGCCGGCTATTTTGCCCCCATATTCCTGACCGCCTTTTTCGGTGACGCTCCCACAGGAGAGGGTGGCGGAAGCCTGGAGAAGGCGCCGCTGGTGTTGCTGATGGTTGTGCCGCTGGTGGTGACCTCAATCATATCGGTGTTGCTTGGTATCTGTCCCGAACTGCTGCTTTCGATCACCCACTTGATGGGAGGGTCATGATGACACGCTTGCTGGAGTATCTCCATCATCAAAGAGTCGCCTGTAAAAGGCTCTTTTTCATATTACTTGTCCTGATACCGCTCCTGGATTTCACCGTGAAGCGGCCGGAAGCCCATTTTTTCGGAGACCGGATCCCCTGTTTCTGGTCCCTGTTCGGGCTGGCGGTCTGCCTGATGATGATCTTTGTCTGGAAGTGGCTTGCCCATGTCTGGCTGGAGAGGGATGAAACGTACTATGACTGCTAGCGGAATCTTCATACATCCCTCCACCTGGTTTGTCCTGGGGGCGATGTTGCTGCCCCTGGCCAGGAAGCTGTGTTTGCATAAAGCGCTGCTGATTACGGTGCCGCTGATCGCCTTCCTGCTGATCCAACAGCTGCCGGAACGCTTTGGCGTGGTCAATTATCTGGGGTTCGAGATCATCTTTGGTACGGTGGACCGCCTGACCTTCGTTTTTCTGCATGTCTTCACCATCATGGCGATCATCGGCTGCATCTACAGCCTGCATCTGGATGATATGGGGCAGCACATGGCCGCCCTGTTCTACATCGCCGGTTCCCTGGGTGTTACTCTGGCCGGCGACTACCTGACGATTTTCATCTTCTGGGAGCTGATGGCGTTTGCCTCCACCTTTCTGATCTGGTGCCGCAAGGGCAAACGCTCCCGAGAGGCCGGGTATCGCTATCTGTTGGTGCATGTCGCCGGAGGTCTGCTGCTCTTTGCCGGAATCTTCCTCAGGTACCAAGCCACCCACGACCTGCACTTCACCAGGATTGACCTGGACAATCTGTCCCTGGCAGAGTATCTGGTCATGGCCGGTTTTTGCCTGAATGCGGCGGTTCCGCCGCTGCATGCTTGGCTGGCGGATGCCTACCCCGAGGCGACGGTCACCGGTGCGGTGTTCATGTGCGCCTTTACCACCAAGACCGCCGTGTATGTACTGGCGCGCGCCTTCCCCGGCAGCGGGGTCTTGATGATCGCCGGCGCAATCATGACACTTTACGGCGTGGGCTTTGCCACCATCGAAAACGACAGCCGCCGGATCCTCTCCTACCACATCATCAGCCAGGTGGGGTACATGGTCTGCGGCATCGGAATCGGCACTCCCCTGGCTATAAACGGTGTCTGTGCCCATGCCTATGCCCACATCATCTACAAGGCCCTGCTGCTAATGGGAGCCGGTTCCGTACTGGAGATGACCGGCAGGTCAAAGTTGAATGAGCTGGGGGGGCTCTACCGCCATATGCCGGCCACGATGATCTTCACCGTCATCGGCGGTATCTCCATCTCCGGGTTCCCCCTGACCAGCGGCTTTGTCAGCAAGTCAATGATCATTGCCGCGGCCGGAGAGCATCAGCAGGTTATCGTCATGGTCATGCTGCTGGCAGCGGCCGTTGGCACCTTCCTGTCGGTCGGCATCAAACTGCCCTACTTCATCTGGTACGGCGGAAAAGAATCCGGATTCGAAGCCAAGGATCCACCCTGGAACATGCAGCTTGCCATGGCCGTGGCGGCGTTTTTGTGCATCTTTATCGGCTGTTACCCCGACTATCTCTACCGCATGCTGCCCTATGCGGCCGGTTACCAACCCTACAGCGGCTATCATCTCTCTGAAACACTGCAGATCTTTGCCTTTACCGGTTTGGGCTTCTATCTGCTGGTGGAAAAGCTGCGCCCCCAGCCACGCATCAACCTGGACCTGGATTGGCTGTACCGCAAAGGCGCAGCCCCGTTGATCTGGTGTGTCCGCTATCCGCTGAGCGCGGCCAATGAAACCGTTTCCAATCTCTACAAAACCGTCGGGCTGGCTTTTTCCGTGGCTGCTGCTCGCGGTCTCTCCCGTTTTGATCGAGACGGAATCGACGCCGTGTTGGATGGTTCGGCGCGCGGGATGCTGCGCATGGGCGACGAGGTCAAGCTGCTGGTGAGCGGCAGGCTACAGCAGTACATCGGCGGGGCGCTGCTGCTGCTGTTTATCATCGTGGCGATCGTGTTGTGGTTTGGGGGCAGGCTCCCATGAACAGCTATCTGATTCCCACTACACTCGGCTTCCCCCTACTCTCGCTGCTGCTGATTATTCCAGCAGCCGGGGCACTGGTCTGTCTGGCGCTCAGGAACGACTCTGCCCTGAAGATCTGGGGGCTGCTGGTAACGCTGGCCGTGATGGCGCTCTCCTGGCCGCTCTTCAGTTCCTTTGACACCAGTACGGCCAGGTATCAGTTTGTTGAGCTCAGGCGCTGGTTTCCCGCCATCAATCTGGAATATGTGGTTGGGGTGGATGGCATCAGCGTCCTGCTGGTGCTGCTGACCACCTTTATCATGCCGCTCTGCCTGCTCTGCTCCTGGCGTTACATTACCAGCCGCATCAGGGAGTTCGTGGTTGTAATCCTGCTGATGGAAACGGCCATGATCGGCGTCTTTGTCAGTCTCAACACGGTGCTGTTCTACATCTTCTGGGAGGGGATGCTGATCCCCATGTACCTGCTCATCGCCGTGTGGGGCGGGCCACGCAGGGATTATGCGTCAATCAAGTTCTTTCTCTACACCTTCAGTGGCAGCATCTTTCTGCTGGTTGCGATCATTGCCCTGTACAGTGCCACCGGGACCTTTTTCATGCCGGCGCTGATGGATCATGGCTACCCCTTCCATGTGCAGCTGTGGGTTTTCCTGGGGTGCGCCCTGTCATTTGCCGTCAAGATGCCCCTGTTCCCGCTTCACACCTGGCTGCCTGCCGCCCATGTGGAAGCGCCGACCGCGGGGAGCGTGATTCTGGCCAGTATCCTTTTGAAGATGGGCGGCTACGGGTTTCTCCGCTTCTGTCTGCCCATGGCGCCGGCTGCCACCCTGGCCTGTGCGCCCTCCATGATCCTGCTGTCACTGTTGTCCATCGTCTGCGGCGGCTATCTCGCTCTGGGGCAGTCGGACATGAAGAAGCTGATCGCCTATTCCAGCGTGGGGCACATGGGATTTGTGACCCTGGGCATTTTCATGCTGAGCTGTGTGGGTATCAAGGGGGCCATGCTGCAGATGATCAGCCACGGTATCACCAGCGGCGCGCTGTTCATCTGTGTCGGCCTGATCTACGAACGGACCCACAGCCGGGAGATCGCCGACAATTCTCCCTTGGGCATGGCCATGCCGGTCTATGTGACCTTCCTGGGGCTCTTCTCCCTGTCCGCCTTCGGTTTTCCGGGTACCAGTGGTTTTGTGGGAGAGATGCTGGTAGTGATCGCCGCCTTCAATGCCTGGCCGACCGCCGGTTTTGTGGCCATCCTGGGGGCGGTTCTGGGGGCCGCCTATATGCTACGCATGCTGCAGAAAATGGTCTGGGGCACGTCGGATGGCCATGCCGCCCACGACAAAGAACGTGGAAATGAAGGACAGCGATTGTGGGACGTCAATCTGCGTGAATTCGTTAGCCTCGCGTATCTGTTGTTTTTCGTCTTCTGGGTCGGCCTGCACCCCGCACCGTTATTGAACATAATGGACGCCAGCGTGACCCATCTGCTGCAACAGGTTGAGGCGGGCAAGCGTCTCTGATGTTAATTGGGAATCCAACATGAACCCGATCCAGCTGTTACCTGAAATTGTCATGGCCTGTATGGCGCTGCTGTTTTTCGGCGCCTCGCTGGGCAGGGTCAGAACCGCGACCCTGAGCGCCATGGCGTTGATCTTTTCTGCGCTGGCAATGGCGGCCGCGCTCTGCGCCTACGATCAGACCGGCATGCTATTTTTCGACTGTTACCGGCTGGACCCGCTCTCGCAGCTGTTCAAACTGTTCATAACCGGTGGCCTGTTCCTGGTGATTTCTGCGACACCCGGAGTACGCGGCATAGATGAAAAGTTGCGGCCGGAATATTTCTTTTTCCTCTCGACCGGAACCTTCGGGCTGCTCTGTCTGGTCAGTTGCCATGAGCTGCTGACCATGCTGTTGAGCCTGGAAATTGCATCCTTTTCACTTAATGTGATGATTCCCTTCCGACACCGCTCCTCCGATCACCGCCGGCACATGGAGGCATCCATCAAATACTTCATGTTCGGTGTCATGAGCACCGGCATCATGCTCTACGGAATGAGCTACCTGTTCGGTCTGGCGCATTCCACCCATCTGGTGGAGCTCCTTTCGAGCATGCCCTACTTGCTGCGGCATGAACCTCTGGCGCTGGTCGCCATGATCATGCTGCTGACCGGTTTTTTCTTCAAATTGTCACTGTTTCCCCTGCACTTTCTGACTCCGGATGTGTATGAGGGCGCGGCCAATGAGACCGCCTGCTATATCGCCACCCTGCCAAAGGTGACCGCCATTTGCGTGCTGATCAGGCTGTCCTACCTGTGCGGTCCGGCTCCGGACCGGATCAACCTGGTCCTGGCGACCTTTGCCGTGCTGTCCATGACTATCGGCAACTTTTCCGCCCTGGTGCAGAACGATATCAAACGCATGCTGGCTTATTCCAGTATTGCCCATGCCGGTTATGTCATGCTTGGCATACTCTGCATGGACGAACTCGGTTTTGCAGCGGCGGTCTACTACACGGCCGGTTACCTGCTGATGAATCTGGCCTGCTTTTACGTGATCTATCAGCTGGCTCCCCGGGGCACAAATATCACCTTCGCACATCTCCAGGGTCTCTGCCGGCGTTCGCCACTGCTGGCATTCACCCTGGCCACGGCCGCCTTCGGTATGACCGGTATCCCGCCGACCATCGGTTTTACCGGCAAGTTCCTGATCTTTACCGCTGCCATCAACAGGGGGTTCTATGGCTTGGTGATTCTGGCCGTTGTTAATGCCGCCCTTTCCGCGTTCTTCTATCTGAAGATGGTCAGGGCCGCCTACTGCCAGGAGGATGACGGGAGCGAGGCCATTTCGCTCCCGCTATCTGCGGTGCTGCTGGGGGTGGTTTTGGTGGTTGCGATCATTCTGGCCGGGGTTCTGCCACAAGGGTTGATGGGGCTTGCCCGGCTGGCTGTTGCGGGGATGGGGTGATGATTGGTGGGCCATGAAGGGAGTGTAAGCCTGAGAGCCCGACGTCTAATCCAACGGGAAGTAGTCAAAGGCCATGTCCCTGTCTCCGATTTCCCTGTAGCTGTTTATGGTCATGGTCAGGACTTTTGCCTCCGTCTCCAGGGATCTCCTGGTCGGGCCAAACAGGCAGATGCCTACTTTTTCGTGAGACCATTTTTTGCAGGCGTGTGTGCGGAACTCACTCTCAATTGGTTCGTAGGCGGCCAGGACGTTTGCTTCTTCTTTTGAAATTTTTGCCAGCATAATGGGAGTGTCTCCTTGAACGTAAAATGTGTTCGTTAAGGTTGTCATCAGATTGGCACGGTTGGCTTTGCTGTGCCGGATAATAGCTTTGTCTGGA
Source organism: Desulfuromonadales bacterium (assembly GCA_013377095.1). Classification (GTDB taxonomy): domain Bacteria; phylum Desulfobacterota; class Desulfuromonadia; order Geobacterales; family Pseudopelobacteraceae; genus Pseudopelobacter. The sequence goes on along the minus strand of JACAAY010000019.1, from coordinate 5,163 downwards.
TTACAGCAAACGACATGCCAATACGATTTTTTGATCATTGTTCTGGAACGCTATGTTTTAAAAATCTTTAGATATCGAAATGTTGGGTGGTAGGTGGTGTTGGCGGGGCGAACGATTGTCGGCAGTTTTGAAGAGCGACACTACAGTGAGGCAACAAGCGAGAGTCCTGTTGTTGTCATAAAATTGACTTGGAGGGGGGTGTGGTTCACTTTGTTCAGGCAATCTTTACAATTATTTGACGCTGGGCAGAATCATAAATAGGCCACCACAAAGGCCCTGATCTCTCCGGCAGGTTTTTTGCGATAGACAAGCAGTTCAGCAACTTTACCGGCCATGCCCTGTTCCACATAGAATCCATTGCGCTCTTTGGCGGATGTGAGCGAATGTTTTTCTCCTCGTGCCACGTCTCTCAGAAAGGACGAAAAAAAGGTGTTTTCAATGGCTTTCTCGCCCAGGGCGATGACCTGGATTGCCCTAATTTTCTGACCCTCCCGGAAGACGCGGAAGTCCAGTTTATCGGTTGTGTACCTCTGCCAGCCTGGGTGGCTCGTGGAAAAAGCCGGATCAGGTGAATTGAGCGGGATGCCGGCCGGCAGGGGCTTCATGGTCGTTGGTGATGGCGGCTGGTTTGCCTGTCGAGCAATCGGAGCTGCAGGGGCAGAAACGCTGGCTGGGACCGGTTGGGGTGCGGGTCGGAATGTCGTATCCGTAGCGAAGTGATAGATGCCTCCCCCTGCTACCAGAGCAAGCAGGAGGCTGCCAAGGTGCATCCAGCGGAGTGTGCCCCGTTTCGAATCGTCCTGGGTGGGTGGTGAACAAACGGGAGCCTCTCCAGTGCCAAGGCTGTTCTGCCGCATGAGGTTGGCCTTCATGATTGCTTCTTCAATTCTGCTCATCGCAATTCCCTTTCTGAAAACCGATGATTCATAACGAACCGGTCTGGCATATATCGTTCTGATTCTGCATTCCGTTACTACCATAAATCTATTGAATAAATAAAGACTAATTGTAAATAGGGGGATTTTGAAATGATCGTGGGTATCCTGAAAGAGATCAAAACCGAGGAAAATCGAGTCTGTATGACACCGGCCGGGGTTGAAATCATGTCAACCCAGGGACATCGGGTTCTGGTGGAGGAATCGGCCGGGGCTGGAAGTTGTTTCAGCGATGAGCAGTATCAACAGGCGGGGGCGGAAATCGTCAACACTCCGGAGGAAATATACCGGCGCTCCGCCATGGTGATGCACGTCAAGGAACCCCAGCCGTGCGAGTATGGTTTGATCCGCGAGGGGCAGATCATCTTCACCTATTTTCATTTTGCCGCATCTGAGGCGCTGACCCACGCCATGATGGAACTCCGCTGTGTCTGCATCGCTTATGAAACCATCAAGGGGCCCAACGGCAGCCTGCCGCTCTTGATCCCCATGAGCGAGGTTGCCGGCCGGATGGCAGTGCAGGAAGGGGCCAAGTACGTTGAACGTGCCCAGGGAGGGCGGGGCATCCTGCTGGGAGGCGTGCCCGGTGTGGCTCCGGCAACGGTGCTGGTGCTGGGTGGGGGTGTGGTGGGTACCCACGCAGCCCAAATGGCCTGCGGTTTGGGCGCAAAAGTCTATCTGCTGGATATGAGTCTGGAGCGGCTGCGCCATCTGTCGGAATTCATGCCCAAAAACTGCTTCCCGTTGATGGCCACGCCAGCTGCGGTTCGCGAACTGATCCAGCAGGCCGATGTGGTTATCGGCGCGGTTCTGCTGCACGGAGCCAAAACTCCCCGGCTCGTCAGCCGCGACATGCTCAAGACCATGAAGAATGGAGCGGTCATGATCGATGTGGCCATTGACCAGGGGGGCTGTTTCGAAACCTCGCGCCCCACAACGCACCGTGAGCCGACCTATGCGGTTGACGGCATCATTCATTACTGCGTCAGCAACATGCCCGGCGCTGTGCCGCTGACATCCACCATGGCCTTGACCAACGCCACCCTGCCCTATGCGGCGATGATTGCCGGAAAGGGGTGGCGCGAGGCGGCCCGCTTGGCTCCGGGTGTCAAGGAGGGGATCAATATCGTCAATGGTCTGGTTACCTGTAGTGGTGTTGCAGCTGCCTTTGGGATGGAATGTTCCTCCATTGATGATGTCCTGGGAGGCTGACCGGCCCATACACGGGTACATGTCTTCGGAAAAGCTGGGAGCAGGGTGAGAAAGCATATTCGCTGCTCCTGCAAATACGTTCTTACCATTCGATGAAAAATGTGATAAGCACAGGGGATAGCGCTCTTTTTTTCTTTTCCCGGATACGCATACCATGCTTCCTGTCGTCATTCATCCCCTTTCCGTAGTTGGTTTCTCTGCCCAAAGCGCCGGAGTCGTTGCTCCGCGCCCAGTAATTGACCGTTTGCCGGAAAACAGATCATGAGCGGACAGGTCCAAAACCGGAGTTATTCTTTCTCCTCGGTCATGCTGCTTGTTGCCCTGATGGGCGGCGGTTTTGCCGCAAATTTCTTTGCACCGCAGCTGTTCACAGGATTCAGCTATCTTTTTGGCAGTGTTTTTGTGCTGATGGCGCTCCGTCTGTTTGGAACCGGCTGGGGATTGGCGGCCGGTGTGATTGCAGCGTCAGCTACCATCCTTCAGTTCGGGCATCCCTATGCCATGACCTGGCTTTGCGCTGAACCTCTTTTTGTCGGCTGGCTGTTGGCAAAGGGGAAAACGCGTAACGTAATCTTCTTTGACGCCGTGTACTGGCCGGTGCTGGGAGCGCCGCTGCTCTGGGTAATCTTCCGGTATGTCATGCATGTTGATGCTCCGCTCAGCATGGCGGCCCTGCTGCTGTACTGGATAACGGGGATCACCAATGCCCTCCTGGCCAGTATTCTGCTGACCCATGTTCCCGGCCTGACAAACATCGTACTGCCGGATGTTCCCCGCTCAATTCCCATTCATCATCTGATTTTTAACATTCTGATGGTTGCGGTGCTGATTCCTGCCATTGTCATTCTGGTTGTTTACGGCAGGGGCGCAGAGCAGAGGGTTCTCCATGACGTAAGCTGTGACCTGGAAGACTGCGTACGGAATGCTGTGTATGAAGTGAGATTGAAGCAGCTCCATCAGGTCTCTGTCCCCGATCAGGTAGCTGGCGGGAGTGTTGATGAGGGCTTTTCTCAGAAGAGTGTTTCGGCAAGCGTTTCCCCTGAGGTGTTCAAAAAAATCCTGCTGGAATTGCGAACAAGAGCGATCAGCCAACTTACGCTTGTTGATGGCCGAGACAGGGTCATTGCAAGCACGGAGAACAGCCACGTGGCTGGGGATCTTTTCCAGGCCTGCCCCGACGGCATTCAAAGTCAGGTGTCTGACAAAGGTCTCTCCTGCTGTACGCCCCAGGCCGTTTCTTCGCTGCCCCTGTGGGAGCGGAATCAACGGACCCGCTACAGTGTCGCCATGAATGTGGCCCACAGCACATCCTGGCGTGTTGTCGGCGAGACCTCGTTTGAACCCTATCAGTTGCTCCTGATAGATGAGTACCGTAAGGCGCTGTTGGCAGTGCTGTGTATGAACATGCTCGCACTGGCAATTTCACTTTACACCTCACGTCGTCTGGCTGCCCCCCTGTTGGAATTGTCGCGGGTTACCACCGATCTGCCCGAGCGCATTCTGGATGGCAAGCATACGTTTCTGCCCAAGAGTATGGTGGCGGAGATTGACCGGCTGAGTGACAATTTCAGGGCCATGGCAGTCGCCCTGGGCTCCAAATTTCAGGAAATTTCCCTCTACAGTGAAACCCTGGAAGCACGGGTGAGGGAGCGCACCAAGGAACTGACCCGCGCCAATGAGGAACTGAGCAGGGAAAACACCGAACGCACACTGACCGAACAGCAGCGCGATCAACTCATGGACGAGTTGGTCAATCAGCTCCGTTTGCTGCAGAAAATAATTGATGCCATACCCAATCCAATTTTCTACCGGGATATCAATGGGGTATATCAGGGGTGCAACCATGCCTTCGAGGTGAGCTGGGGGTTGTCACGGGAGGAGATTGTCGGCAAAACCACCAGGGAGCTTTTTCCGGAACAGATCGCCGAAAAGTTCCAGAGATTGAACGGGGACAACCTTAATCAGACTGGCGTTCAGATTTATGAATCTCAGCTGCGCTATGCCGATGGACTTACCCATGAGGTTATTATCTATAAAGCGACCTATGATGACATCAAGGGCGCACTGGCGGGTGTGGTAGGAAATATCGTCGATATCTCGCTTCGTAAGAAGGCTGAAACCGAACGGGATCGTCTGGTGGTGGAGTTGCAGCAGAAGAACAAGGAACTGGAGGGGATTGTGTACGTTGCCTCCCACGACCTGCGTTCACCGCTGGTGAATATTCAAGGCTTCAGCCGCAAGCTGGCCAAGAACTGTGCGGAGCTGGAAACCCTGGTTGCCGAGTGTGCGTTGGCCGGGGAGCAGCGTCAGCGCCTGGAGCGCATCCTCCGCGACAGTATTCCCAAGTCGCTCGGATTCATAGTCGGCAGTGTGGAAAAGATGGACGTGATTCTGAAAGGCTTGTTGCGTCTTTCCCGGCTGGGACGGGCGGCGCTCTGTTTTGAAACCCTTGATATGAAGATGATGATGGAGAAAATTGTTTCGTCAATGGCGTACCAGATCGATGCGGCAGGTGCTCGCATTGAGATCGGAAATCTTGGTGCCTGCCTGGCGGATGCCGGTCAAATCAACCAGGTCTTCAGTAATCTGCTGGACAATGCCGTCAAATACCGCTCTCCGGCTCGTCCACTGGTGGTCACTGTTTTCAGTGAAGAGTTTGACGAGGGGATCCGCTACTGCGTTGAGGATAACGGCATCGGTATTCCCCGCGAACAGCAGGACGCCATCTGGGAAATATTCCAGCGACTCAGTCCGGACGACAGTCAGGGTGAAGGCCTGGGGTTGACCATGGCGCGACGGATCATGTCACGTCTGGGAGGCTCCATCTGGGTAGAGTCGGAGGAGAATGTGGGGTCAAGATTCTATGTGGTCGTGCCGAAGCAGGCGGTCATACAATAGAGAATTGATTCAGGTTTTGCTGTTAATTTATTCTTATGATGTGGTAAGGTGCGTCATTTACTGAAGATAGTGTCAAAAGTTTCATGAAAGACCGGGATATTGAAATGGAAAATGCCTG
>JACAAY010000189.1 GCA_013377095.1 Desulfuromonadales bacterium | reverse complement strand
CGAGGTGACAACAGGACATGACCAAGGCAGATATCGTTGAAAAAATAATGATCGGCACCGGCCTGACGAAACGGGATTCAGCCGAGATGATGGAGGCGTTATTTTCCATCATGAAATCCACCCTGGAACAGGGGGAGAATCTCAAATTGGCAGGTTTCGGCAATTTCGAGGTAAAACAGAAGCATGATCGCCGCGGACGCAACCCGCAGACCGGAGAGACGATTACCATCTCAAGCCGGCGCGTGGTTACCTTCAAACCGAGCGCACTGCTCAGGCAGGCAATCAACGGGTGAAGCCCGTTCCATAGATACAAAAATACATTTTGCGGCATCATGCTCAAGCCCCTTTGGCCACCCAGGTCAGAGGGGCTTTTCAGGTTGTACCCAATCCAAACAGAGTGCGTTTTGACTCAGCGTGAATCGGAAGGAACCACCTATCAGGCTTACGCTAGTGCAACAGTAGAAACGCAGCTCTCACTGAATTTCAGGCCGGTGCTGCTGCGCAAGATCGAGACAGGATTCAAAAACTTACCCTGTCTGTTCTGCCGCTAACCTTCGAAGACAACGTCACCCATGCTGGTTGTGTCATAGCCGGGTAATCCGGAAATTGCGCGACGCAGATTCGGCCCGTGAATCAGACCCAAAAGCGGACGCAAGAGATCGCTCTCGTAGTGCGTGCGGGGAATTACCAGGTCGTAACGCTCTTTCTCAACCGGGATGAAATCCAGATTGAGTGCCCGCGCTGCAGCGGCAATACCGAGGCCGCAATCCACCACACCCGATTGAATCGCCACGGCAACCGCCAGGTGGGTAAATTCTTCACGTTTGTATCCCTGTACCTTCTCCGGTTTGATGCCCAGCTTCTCCAGGTGATAGTCGAGCAAAACCCGTGTTCCGGCACCGCGCTGGCGGTTGACAAAGCGCACGTCATCCCTCGCCAGGTCGGACAGATCCCTGATCCCTTTCGGGTTACCCGGTGCAACGATCAAACCCTGCTCGCGGTGCATGAACGTCAGCAGAACCACCGGCAGATCGGGCAGGTACTGTTTTACATAGGAAACATTATAGTCACCCGTGGCCGGATCCAGCAGGTGTGCTCCCGCCAGATGCGCATCCCCTCGTCGCAGGGCCATCAAGCCGCCGAGACTGCCGGCATTGGCGCTGGTGAAACGACGGCCGGCATCGGCCAGGAATTGGGCCAGCAGGTCCAGACAGAGATCGTGGCTGCCGATGTGAACCAGGGTGCGTTCGATGTCAGACGGATCACGGTACAGTTCTACCGCAACCTCCTGACCTGCCTCGACCCCCTCGGAGAAACGAGGTATGCGGACGATACCGTCGGCACGGACAAGCGAGGTAATGACACCCGCCCCACGCGACAGCGGCGCAGCCACTATACGCTGGCCGACCCGTCCGACGGTCACGCGCACCATTTCGTCCTCGCCAATGGGTGAAAGCAGCTTGCGGGAGATGGTTGCCTGAACCCTCGGTTTTTCACGCCGTGGTAGGCCGAGCCACTGTGACAGGAGCGGCTCGACAAACGTTTCACCGGTCAGGGCGCAGGAAACCGGATAGCCGGGGATGCCGATAACCGGCGTGTTGAAGCCGGCCAGCATGCCGAGTATGACCGGGTGACCGGGGCGCACCGCCACTCCGTGAACCAGCAGCGTCCCCAGTTCCACCACGACACTGGAGGTGAAATCCTCGCTCCCCGCCGATGACCCGGCATTGACCAGCACCAGGTCGTGCTCGGCCGCCGCCTCAAACACCTTGGACTTGATCAGTTCATAGTCATCGACCACGATCGGGTAGCGTGTCGGTATGCCGCCCCACTCACGTACCTGGGAGGCCAGCACCAGCGAGTTGTATTCGATGATGTCGCCCGACTTCAAGCCGGACAGGGCGGCCTGTTCCACCGTCACCAGTTCAGTGCCGGTGGGGATGATTGCCACGCGCGGCCTGCGGCGCACGCTGACGGTGGCATGTCCGCACCCTGCCAGCGCACCCAGGTCCACCGGTTTCAGCAGGTGATTGGCCGGCAGCACCAGTTCGGTGGCAACCATGTCCTCACCCATGGGTCTGATAGCCGTCCAGGGTGCAACGCCGGCATGAATCTCGATTGATTCGCCGCCATCCTCTTCGTCAATGTGCTGGGTATGCTCGATCATGATCACGGCATCGGCCCAGGCCGGTATCGGGTCGCCGGTGTCAACATAGCTGGCCGGCCCGCCGGGGGTGATGGCGAGTCGTTTGGGCGCAGTTTCCATGGCGCCGATGGTGTCAACCGAACGGACGGCATAGCCATCCATGGCGCTGGCGTGATAGGCGGGAGAGGAGAGTGCCGCCCACACCGGCTGGGCGGTTATTCGTCCCAGGGCTTCTTCTATCGGCAACTCCTCGCCGGGTAGTTCATTCCATTTGCCGACGTTTTCCAAGGCCGATATAAAGCGGCTCCAGGCCTCATCCAGCGGTATGTTTTCGAGGAAAAAATTTCCGTGTTTGCTCATTCACCGTCTCCTGCCAGAGGATTGTATTCTCAGAACAGCTCCACTTCAACCGGCTCGCCCCGGTATAAACCGCTTGCATTGAGCGGCACGCGCACTATGCCGTCGGATTTGACCAGCGTGTAAATCAGATTTGATTTTCCAAAGACCGGTTCGGCCCAGAACTGACCATCCCGCTCGGCTAGCCTGACCTGCACATGATCTTCGCGACCCGGCGCCGAGGAAATGTTATGGGTCAGGGTTGCCGTCACCCGCCGCCGGACCGGCGGGGTGACGATGCCCTGCATCCGTCCCAGGATAGGGGTCAGGAACAGACCGGCCACTACCATGGCACTGACCGGGTTGCCCGGCAGGCCGATCACCGGCTTGCCGTTGCAGGCCCCCAGAATGGTCGGTTTTCCGGGCCGCAGCGCAACCCCATGCACCAGCACGCCCGGTTTGCCCAGGTTATTGACCACATCCGCCGTGAGGTCGCGCGTCGAAACCGACGATCCCGCGGAAATCACCAGGGCATCAGCGTTTTCCAGGGCAGTGCGCGCCGCGGAAAAAAGAATTTCGTAGTTGTCGCCGAAAATCCCCTGTGGTACGGGAATTCCTCCTGCGCGGGCCACAAGACCGGCAATGGTGTAGGTGTTGACATCCCGAATCTGACCGGGACCGGGTGTCCGTTCCGGAGAAATGACCTCATCTCCGGTGGAGACAATTGCCACCCGCGGTCTGGCAGCCACACTGAGCTGGGTGATGCCCAGCGCCATCAAGCCGCCCAGGTCCTGGGGGCGGAGCAGGTGACCCGCATCAAACAGTGACTCTCCCTCTTTCACATCCTCACCGACATTGATGACGTTCTCGCCTGGCGCAACGGCGCGCAGTACTTCGATGGTGGATGAGTCGAGTTTTTGTGTCCGCTCGACCATTACCACGGCATCCGCACCGGGAGGAATCATGCCCCCGGTATACACGACCGCCGCCTGGGCCGGGGCGACCATCAACGGGGATGGACATCCCATGGAAACTTCGCCGATGACGGTCAGGTAGGCCGGCAGCGATTCGGTCGCACCGAAGGTGTCTGCGGCGCGAACGGCATAACCATCCATTGTGCTGCGGGGAAAAGCGGGAAGCGACGACCGGGCTACCAGATTCCCGGCCAGAACCCGGTCGAGAGCATCAGCCGTGGAAACGGTTTCCACCCGAACATCAGCGGGAAGCTGATCGAACAATACCTTGAGCGCATCCGTGGGTGGAAGCACCTTGAACATTTCCGGCATCATTGCTCCTTGACAGGATCATTGTGAATGTAATGTGCAGCTGTCGCTTAGCCCGTTGGGCGGGATGAAAACTATAGCACAGCTTCGAGTTATGCAAAGCGTTTTATAACCGTGGTTGGCAGGGAAGGGGGGCAGAGCGGCGGGTCTGCACGCTGGCGGGTGGCGCCATTCACTCTCCCACGGTATTTCAACTCATAGTATTGCTGGGGGGTACGCCACCCACCGAATAAAAATTACGTGACGATACTGATTTGAGTGTGATTCTTTTTTTGACACAATAATAGAACGTATGACATTATTCTGTCTGCTTGTGGCAGATCAAGAACTTGTCAGTCAAAACAGTACGAGTTCATGGCAGCTACACCCTGAGTCCATTTAAAAAAACTACATACAAAAATAGTTGCTCCGACCCGTCCTCCCTAAGGCACCAGCTAGGGGAATCGGGCTATGGGTGTCGCCGGAAACAGCGCCGCCTCCCGTGTTTGGAAAGGGGTAAACATTGCGTGGTCACAGCGGCCGACGGATGTTTACGTCCATCGGCCGCTTTTTTTGGGGATTGCCTTCTCACAATTGATATAAAGTTGGCTATGTAAGATAACTCCTTACAATACTACAAGATGTACTTGTCGGAAGGACTCATGGAAAAACAGGATAAATTTATCGAGCTGTTGCATGAACTTAAAAAAAAACGTTTCACCGGATTTCTCAAGATCAATTTCAGTCAGGGTGGCATAACGAAAGTTGAACAAACTGAGGATATTTTTAAGAAAAACGAATTGAAGTAGCATTTCTTAGAGTAGTGCGTGGTCCTTTGCTGACCGTTTACGGCCCCAGAAAGCCCGAGTCAAAGCCATACGGCTTTTATCTTGGGCTTTTTGCGTTTTCAGGGCAAGAGACCCGGTTATGCCACATCACATGAGAGGGGAGCAACGTCTGTTATGGAGAGTCATGAATTGGTTTGGTTGGCTGTATTTGTCCCGATAGTGGGTGCGTTCCTGCTGCCGCTCATGGGAGCGGTTTCAAAGGGGGGGCGGAATCTGTGCGCTTTTGCCCTGGTCGGGTTTTCACTCCTTTGCTCCTGCCTGCTGCTGTCTCCCGTTCTGCATGGCGAGTCCGTGTCACTATCGCTCCCCTTTCTGGCCGGAAACAATCTCTTTCTGGCGGACCGTCTGGCGGTCTTCATGGCAATCGTATCATCCCTGGTCGGCGCCGTGATCGTGCTCTACTCCATGGGTTACATCAACCATTACAAGAACCAGAATGAGTACTACTTCATCGTTGTCCTCTTTCTGGGATCCATGATGGGTATCGTCTACTCGGCCAACCTGATCCTGATCTATCTCTTCTGGGAGATTACGGCCATCGCCTGCTGGCGCCTGATCGGTTTTTTTCGGGAGAAAACCTGTGTCCTCCGGGCTGACAAGGCCTTTCTGGTGACCGGCTTCGGCGCCTTTGTCATGCTGATCGGATTTGTCATGCTCTACGACCAGTACGGTTCCTTTGATCTGCAGGTCATCAAGACAGCGTCGGCTGTTCACCCGGTTGCC
>JACAAY010000188.1 GCA_013377095.1 Desulfuromonadales bacterium | reverse complement strand
CCCCTTCCCTGATGATGGAATGAAGGCCTTTTTCAAGGGTTAAACCCCGTGCAACAATTGTCGTTGCTCCGATGCCATCTCTGTTGACTTCAAGATTCGGCAGATCTCCGGAATGACTCCCCTGTGGATTGTTGATACCATGCTGCTTGTGGAACGGATTAAAGTGTCCACCCGCCGACTTGAAGTCAGGAGCAGTGCAGACTCCCTTCTCATGAATGTGAATGCCGTGCATACCTGGGGTAAGACCTGAAACCCTCAGAACTATGGTGACCCCTTCCGGCTGCTCCGTTAGCGATGCCAAGCCGATTATTTTTCCGGCTGGATCGAGAATGGTGGCCTGAGCCACCATTTCCGTAGCGCCTGCCAAGGCGGTACCGGAAACCACGAATACGACGAAACTAATGAGAAACACTTTTATTGTTAACATCACGTCCTCCCCTGTGCTCGGTTGAGCTTTTAAGCACCAGATCCCTGTGCGAATGAGTTTGAATCCGCACCTTCCTTTAACTATATTCCCCCGATTCTACCAAGTCAAAACCCCTCTTGATCTTCGTTTGAAGGACTTCCCGGATGCCGGAATGAAACCGGAGCAACAGGGGTTGTTACCGGCTCCATACATGGTGGGGATTCATCAGAACCTGACAGCTAAATTGCACTTTCCAAAACAACATGAAGAGCGTATTTTAGAACCACAACCCTCCGAAGTACCCAGGGAGGAATAAATGGATAAGGAGGCACCCTTATGGCAGGAAAGATCTTTTATCGTGAACGCTCCAAAATGAAGGATGGTGCAAAGCAGCCCCGCTACAGACTTATGGCTGTGGCAGACCTGGATTTCAAGATGAATGGCCAGCATCTGCGCATGTGCGAATTGAAGCACATAGCCGAGTCGGTCGGTGCTGAGCTGGTGGCATTGGCACGTGGCCAGAAACACCAGGACGCCAAAGAGAAGCAGTGAGTTGATGGGTAACTGGATTGAATGTATGGAATGTGGGGGCTGTTAGTTTGCAGCCCCTTTTCCGTGTTGCGGGTGCATGGCGTAACTAACGAACATTGCCCTCCGCACCACATGCCGAAGTCAGCGCCTGATCAAACAATCTCATCAATTTCGGAGCGGCTACCATGAAACCAAACAAGAGTAATCTCAATCTTTCCGGAAACCTGTGGTTCAACCGCGATGACCGTAAGTTTCTGGGGGAAGATCGCATCAAACTGCTGGAAAAAATTGATCAACTCGGGTCGATCACCAAAGCGGCCAAAGCGGTCGGTATCTGTTATAAAAACGCCTGGGATACGGTCAGTTCAATCAACAATCTGGCTGAAAAACCGCTGGTGGACAGCCTGACCGGCGGCAAGGGGGGTGGCGGCACCTGTCTGACAGAAGAAGGAAAGCGAATCGTCGCCCAGTTTAACCACATACGGGAAGAGATGCGCAAACATCTTGAGGGCCTGGAGGAAAAACTCGGTGACACAGAAAGTCTCTACAAATTTCTGCACAGAAATTCCATGAAAATCAGCGCCCGAAACATATTTTACGGCACCGTCAGTGCTCTTACCAGGGGCGCCGTCAATACCGAAGTTACCCTGACATTGAAGGGGGATGTCAAGCTGACATCCGTAATTACCAATGGCGCCGTCGATAACCTGGGACTCTCCATTGGCAAGGATGCCTACGCAATCGTCAAGGCCAGCTCGATCATCGTCGGAACAGACCTGCACAACTGCAGAATCAGCACCCGTAACATCTTCTGTGGAACCGTAGCCCGGATTATTGAAGGGTCGGTAAGCACCGAAGTGGATGTGGAAATCGATGGTGGCACCATGATCAGCGCCATAATCACCCACGAAAGCGTCACCGGCCTCGACCTGAAGCAGGGTAACCACGCCTGCGCATTGTTCAAGGCCTCAAGCGTCATCCTGGGAGTGAACTGAACAACAGAGGGGCCGCCGGTGCGGCCCCTCTCGATACCCCGCGGTCCCTGAATAGCGTTTTTTCTCACTCCTTTAGTGGCTTTCCCTCCTCTTTTTCGCCATCCTTTCTCTTTCATCGACCTCTCCCAGACCATACCCACAACCATTAAATTCTGATAGACGGTATATATGCATTGCGATAGCGCCTGCGATTTGCTATATCCAAGCCTATTAAATCACCGTTATATGATGTATGTATCGACACCACGACGTGATATCAAAGTTACAAGGAGGAAGAGCATGAAACGACTGGTCGGCTATAGCATGACGATCCTGATGCTGCTGTGTCTCTGGACATCGGCGGCCCGGGCGGAACGGGGCTTCATCCTGTTGGGCAGTACCATCGGCCCCATTGACGCGGGGATTGTGTCCGTCCTGGAAGACAGCTTTGAAAAGGAGAGCGGCATCCGCGTGCGGCATGTGGGCGCCGGCACCGGCGAAGCCCTGAAGATCGCCGAAAAGGGCGCCATTGATCTGGTCATGGTGCACGCCCGCTCACTGGAGGAAAAATTTGTGGCGGCCGGTTTCGGGACCGAACGAATCCCGTTCATGTACAACGACTTTGTCATTGTCGGCCCGACCGGCGATCCGGCCGGCATTCGCGGGATGAAAACCGCAACCGAAGCGCTGCTGCGCATTGCAAACAAGGCCGTTCCCTTTGTCAGTCGCGGTGACCAGTCCGGCACCCATGTGGCGGAGACGGAACTCTGGACCAAGGCCGGAATAAAGCCGGGCAGTCCCTGGTACAGAATCTATGAAAAAGGGAGCGAAGGCAACAAACCGACGCTGCGTTACGCCAACAGCATCCAGTCCTATACGATCATGGATCGCGCCACCTATCTGTCCCTGAAAAAGGAGCTGACCCTGGAGATCCTGGTTGAAGGGGATGAGGCACTTCTGAACCGAATCTCGCTGATCCCGGTCAATGCGAAAAAATTCCCCCGGGTCAATGGCGAAGAGAGCGCTCGTTTTGTGAAATGGCTCACCGATCCGGCCAAGGGACAGAAGATTGTCGCCGAATTCGGCAAAGACCGCTTCGGCGCCCCGCTGTTCTTCCCCGATTCACGGGAATGGAAGGCGCAATCAGTAAAATAGGCACACACCACAAAGACATCAGCATTGCTGGAGCTGGTAACATCACACAACCTGAAAGGAACCAACCATGAAAAGATTCAAAATGCTATCCCGTTTTTCCGCATTCGTCGCCACCCTGGCCGTCCTGGCCTGCGGACTCACCTCCCCGGTACAGGCCGCCTCAAAAAACCTGATCCTCGCCACCACCACCAGCACCCAGGACTCCGGTCTGCTGGATGTCCTGATACCGCTGTTCGAGAAGGAGAGCGGCTATTTCGTCAAAACCATAGCGGTCGGTTCTGGTCAGGCCATGGCCATGGGACAGAAAGGTGAGGCTGACGTACTTCTGGTACACTCCCCGGATGCGGAGAAAAAGTTCATGGCAGAGGGCGCCGGAAGTTCCCGCCAGCTGGTGATGCACAATGACTTCGTCCTGGTCGGACCTGCCGCTGACCCTGCCAAGCTGCACGGCTCCAAAACCAGCGCCGAAGCTTTCAAGAAAATAGCTGCCAGCCAGTCCCTGTTCCTGTCCCGTGGCGACAACTCCGGCACCCACGCCAAGGAAAAGGGACTCTGGAAGGCTGCCGGCGTAACCGCTGAAAACCAGAAATGGTACCAGCAGACCGGTCTCGGCATGGGTCAGACCCTTTCGGTTGCCGATGAAAAGAAAGGCTACACCATCACCGACCGCGCCACCTACCTGGCACTGAAGAAAAACCTCAAGCTGGCCATCATCCTGGAAGGCGATGCGAAACTGCTGAACATCTATCATGTGATCGAGGTAAACGCCGCCAAATGGCCCAAGGTAAACGCTGCCGGCGCCAAAGCCTTTGCCGACTTTATGGTTTCCAAAAAGACGCAGCATGAGATCGGCAAGTTCGGCGCCGCCAAATTCGGCGCACCGCTCTTCTTCCCGGATGCAGGCAAAAAACCGGCTGAGGTAGGTCTGTAGTTGGTAGCTTCTGCAGCAAAGCAGCACCTGTTGCTGTAAAAACAGGGACTCATACATAGAAACGATTTCATCCGGAAGCTCCGGATTGGAAACCGGTTGATACCAACCAGGCGCCTATTTCGTCCTCTGTTCACACAGGTCCAACGAAACCCGCACTGATACCGACAGCAGTCGGCTATTGGCGCGGGTTTTTCCATGCGTACAAAACGATCAAGGTGGATACACGAGATGCCACAGTTAGAGGTACAGGGAAAGGTTGTCGAACTCAATGAGCAAGGTTTCCTGCTTCGGCAGGAAGAGTGGAATGAGGATGTGGCCAGGGCTTTGGGCGTGCTGGAGCAGATCCCCGAACTGAGTGACGCGCACTGGAAGGTGATCTACACCCTGCGCGAGTACTATCAACAGTTCCGCATCGCCCCCATGTACCGCAAGCTTGCCAAGGATTCCGGCGTGAGCCTGGATGAACTGGAAGCGCTGTTTTCCTGTAAAACAGCCAGAACTGCGTGCAAGGTGGCTGGGCTGCCGAAACCGGCGGGGTGTCTGTAGCCACTGGCAAGGAGTAACCATGGAACAATTCTTTGGTGGAATACTACCCTTGAGTGCGTTCGCGGTATTCATCTGCGGAACCAGCCTGCGAATCGCTGCCTGGCTGCGACGGCCGGTTCCTTTCCAGCTGACCCTCTTTCCCGAGCCCCGGGGAAAAGCCGGGAAGCTAGCCGCTGTGGCCGGAGAGTTCCTGTTCTGCGGGACATTGTTCCGAGAGAACCGGCTGCTGTGGCTGTGGGTCTGGCTGTTTCATGTTTCCCTGGCAATGATCCTGGCCGGACACCTGCTGGGAATCTCATTCCTGCGCGGCCAGTTTACCCTGATCGGAGCCACTCCCGAGACAAGCTCACTGCTCTCCACATACCTGGGTGCGGCCATGGGCATGTTCATGATCATATCCCTCACAGCGCTCCTCTGTCGTCGGTTCTTCACCCCGGACGTGCGAAAACTCACGGAACCACTGGCCTGGGTTGATCTGCTGCTGCTACTGACGGTGGCCCTGAGCGGACTGGCCATGTATCTTCCCGGATATCACACGGATCTCCCCTCTGTACGGGCCTATATGGCAGGCCTGCTGACCCTCAGGCCCGGACCTCTCCCGACAAGCCCCCTGTTCAAAATCCACTTTTCACTGGTCAATCTTCTGTTGCTCTATTACCCGTTCTCGCAGCTGCTGCACGGCGCGGGTTTCTTTGTCAACCGGGCCATGCAGCTTGAAGCGGCACCAATCTTCCCGACGCCGCCGGGAAAACCGACCAGGTCGAGATTCGCCGAACCCAAGGAACAAAACAACATGGCCGAATCCCCCGGACAGAGCGGTGATAGGGGAGAGTCCCAACCATGAAAATCCCCCTCATGCTTGCATCAAACAAAGAGCTGGGCGCCATCGGCCTGGAACAGGTCCCCGAGTCTGAACGGGCTGCCCGGGCTCTCGAACTCCTGGACCGGTACCGCAC
>JACAAY010000187.1 GCA_013377095.1 Desulfuromonadales bacterium | reverse complement strand
GGTCAGGCGGCTGCCGCTGCTGATGACGATGTCGCCGTTGTCACGGCAGGTGCTCATGAGTGCCATATAGTGTCTCCTGTCAGAATAAATCAATATTATCACCAAACTCTGAATCGCTCTCCACAGTGGCCTGCTTCTCCACGTGCGTGCTAACCGCGTGATGGCCGGCACGCTTGCGGGCGATGGCCTCGTGGATATGCCGTTCGCTTTCCATGGTGTAGCGTTCCTCCATGTGTTGCAGGTTCTGCTTGAACTGGCTGCTGGCCGGTTCAATCTGGCGAGCCTGATCGACGATCCGCACCAGATCACCAAGCACCTCATCGGCCATGGATTTTATCCGGTCATGCACATCAATACCGGCGGTGGCCTGCTCCACATCGGCGGTCAAAGAATGGACATTCTCCCCCAGGCCTGCAAGAAGGTGAAACAGGTCATCGTTCATCCCCCCCAGGGTCCGGATGATTCCTGACAATTCTGTTTCCATGGATGCGATCAGCCCACCGGATTCTGTCTCTTCCTGCTCATTTTCGGTGGAGAGATGCTTGGTGGTGGTATGGATAACCGTCAATGTGGAGGTAACTGCCTCGGTCTGCCTGACCGCTTCATCGGAAAGACGCTTGATGGCTTCGGCCAAAACACCCAGAGCCGCGCCCTCCTGCCCGGTGTGGGCAGCCTTGATCTGTGAATTGAGCGCGATCAGATCAATCTCGGATCCGATGTGTTCAATGTCTTCCACAAAACCGGTAATCTGCTGGATGGTGGCGGCCACACTCTGCATGGTATCAGAAATATTGCGATCAGATTGGGCGCAGCTGACCAGCACGGAAGTTATGGATGACATGCCCTGCTTCAGGTCATTCACAAAGGAACTGCCGCCGGAATCGGCGACACCGGCCACCGTAAGCGTTTCCTGTGCCATGGCGGCCTGTTTGCTGGCCACGTCACGCAGATTTTCGACAATGGTGCAGACGGCGGTGTGCAGCTCGGTCGTGGCAAAGCGAAGCTGGGCTTCCTGCAGTTCGCATACGTCACCCGCCTCGACAACCAGGGTCCGGCCGGTTTCATCGCCGACCGCAGTGCTTTCCGCGGCAGCCAAATCAACTGAAAGCTTTTCCAGCGCCTCAAAAACATGTTCCACCTGTTGCCGGGTAATGTCATGGGTCTGCTGCGAGCAGACCACTTCGCTGATGTTGGCGCTGACATCCGCCGAAACTTCCGAAACCATGGCTCCAAAACCGGCACAGCGATGGGTGACGTCGATCAATTCCTGGAGGCTGGCAGCGGTTCTGGCAAGGGCGCCCTGGACGTCGGCATCCTGGGTTTTTTCGCTGGCATGAACATACTTCAGGTTCGAATCGATGGTGGAAACCAGCAACTGTCGTTGGTTCAGGATGGTGGCGGATTTTTCGTTGACCTGGTGCGAGAGTTTTTCCACATCCATGGCAAGGTTGACAAACCCGCTGCCCATCTCCCCCAGACGCGCGCTCTCGATCTTGGTGGAAATGCTCAACATGCGCAGGGTTTTATTCATCTTCTGGAACCCTTCCAGCGGATCGGTCAGCTGTTCCAGCAGGCCCTGTACCTTTTCCAGAGTTGTAAAACTCTCTCCACTGCGGGTACGTGCGCCAGCCAGATACTGTTCCATATCGCACATCATCTGCTGCAAACGCCCGATCAGCATCTGGAGTCGTTCACCGGAAACGATATCCTGCAGTTGGCCCGCCATGGAGGTTATGTCCACCGAGCGTTGATAAAAAGATTGCAGCTGGGAACCGATCTGCAGGAACTCATCTTCCGTTGCTCCTGCCATCAAACGTAATGTATCGATGGCCGGGGCAAGAATCTCCCGCCAGGCAACGAGCGTAGCATCAACAACAGGGGCTTCTATCGTTCCGGAGGCAGGGTGAATCGTGTTTGGCATTGATAATCCTTTTACGTCCCGCTTCGTAATTTCAATCCGCATACACTTTAAAAACGTGAAAGCCCAAAGAGTTAATGGACAGATTGGGCCTGACGACATCCACGGTGTTCATCTGTTTATTTGAAGTCTTTTTTTGTGGAGATCACGTAGTCTCTCTGGGCGGCATCCTTCAGGTGGCAATCAAAACAGGTTGTGACCGGATCAAGTCCGCTCGGTTTGCCGTCGGCGCCAAACCCGGCGAATTGCCATCCGCCGGTCTGTTTGAAGCGTTTATCCTTCCGCATCAGCACGACCATGTTTTTGGGACCATCCACTGCGGGATTACCCTTGATATTAAAATACTCGACAACAATACGGCTCCCGTCGGCAAAGCGATTACCGGCCTGGTAACCCTTCATGGCAGTTTTATCGGCATAGATGTAGTGAATACCGTAAAAGATAGAGCTTTTATCGGTATCGACTTTGCGTTCGCTCTTTTTCCAGGAGAGATATCCCTTGGGAAGAACCGTGGCAGGCGCTGCAAAAACAGGAACGGAAGAAACCAGAAAAAACAGAGCAAAAACAAATGATAAGGCTAATTTCATTGGGCCAACCTTTCAATAAAGTATTTTCTGGACTATACCACTGAAAATAAAAAAGTCACGTCACCGTCAGGTTCACGCAAGCGACGCATCAAGCAGTTTGCGAATATGCACCATGAGTTGGAGAGGATCAAGCGGTTTCGAGAAACTCACTTTTTTACCTGAGTGAATTTCATTGCGCAGGCGGTCTGATCGGTGGAATCACAGACTGGCAGAATCTTCATATTCATATCGTTTTTGCACGCATTAAATCATTCAACCACGGTACGTCTTCCTGTTCACACAGCGGCAGGTAGATATCAAAGCTAGTGCCTTTGCCCATCTCACTTCGTATTGAGATGACGCCGCCATGGCGCGTGATAACGCCATGGGCGACGGAGAATCCCATACCACACAGTTTATCCGGATCCTTTGTGCTGAAATGTGGTTCAAAAATCCGCTTCAGTGACGCTCGGTCGATGCCCCTGCCGGTATCCGAAAGGCTTACCTGGGCATACTTGCCCGGTTTGCAACCCTCCAGTTCCGGGATAGTGCCGTCGTTACAAACCTGGGACAGCACAATATTCAAGACACCACCCATGGGCATGGCATCACGGGAATTTGCCGCCAGATGCATAATAACCTGCTCCAGCTGTCTGCGGTCAACCATAACCATTAAAGCCTGTTCTGGCAGGTTCACGGCAATGTGAATATCATTTCCGATGATCCGGCCCAAAAAACTGAACATCTCACGAAATATATCCGTGAGATTTTCAGCCTGAAGAGAACTCGCCTGATTACGGCTGAGCACCATCAAGTTCTCCGTAAGCTGCATGGCGCGCTCGGCATAGCAGCGGATCCGGGCAATGCACTGCATCTGCTCCGGATTTTCGGCGGCATTCATTTCCAGCAGAGAGCACGCACAGATGATAACCGTCAGAATATTATTAAAATCATCGGCAACCCCTCCTGCCAAAGCACCGATGGAATCATTTTTGTGTGTCAGGTGAAGGTTGTCGTTGAGAGTTTTTTTCATAGTGGATGTTCTGATCAACACCGATGTCAACCGGAAATAAAATGCCCTGGGCTGGACTGCGCAAAAATAGAGGGGGGCGTGAATCAAATCACAATGATACTCGCCCCCCCTGGTCCGGCTATACAATTACCGGTCAGAACTTCTCAAATTCGTTATCAAGATGATCAGGTCCGGCATGCCCCAGATCAAGGCTTACACCGCCTCTTTTCGAACTGCCGATGGATGACGCCATCACTTTTCTCGGTTGCGCCTGACGAGTCGCAGCAGAGGTGAGTTGTTTGGAGACTGCCGTGCGCGGTCCGGGCAAGGCTTTCAATTGACGGTCATCAAGACTAAAGAACGCGATGGTGGCCTTCAGTTGTTCGGCCTGGCTGGACAGTTCCTCGGTTGTGGAAGCCATCTGTTCCGAGGCGCTGGCGTTCTGCTGGATAACCTGGTCCAGCTGCTGGATGGCCTTGTTGATCTGCTCGGCGCCGCTATCCTGCTCCCGACTGGCCGCGCTGATTTCCTGCACCAGTTCAGCTGTTTTCTGAATATCAGGCAGCATCTTGTTGAGCATGTCTCCAGCCTGCTCGGCAATTGCCACACTTGAAGTGGAAAGCTGGCTGATTTCTCCAGCGGCCGACTGGCTCCGTTCGGCAAGTTTTCTGACTTCCGAAGCAACCACGGCAAATCCCTTGCCGTGCTCACCGGCGCGGGCCGCTTCAATGGCGGCATTCAGGGCCAGCAGGTTGGTCTGGCGGGCGATCTCTTCGATAATCGAGATCTTGGTGGCAATCTGTTTCATGGCCGAGACGGTTTCGTTAACCGCCTTGCCACCTTCCCTGGCATCGGACGCCGATTTGATGGCGATCTTCTCGGTCTGCAGTGCATTGTCGGTGTTTTGACGGATACTGGAGGCCATCTGCTCCATACTTGATGAAACCTCTTCGGCACTGGCAGCCTGCTCACTGGCGCCCTGCGACATCTCCTGGGCGGTGGCGGACATCTGCTGACCACCCGACGCAACATTGTCGGCGGCGGACTGGACTTCCATGACGACCTCTTTCAGCTTGTCAACCATAGTTGCCAGGGATTCCATCAGTTCGTCGTTCTCACAGCGTTTTTTCAGATCAACCATCAGATTGCCCTGGGCAACCTGTTTGGCGTTGACGGTAATATTGCCAAGGGCATCGATCAGAACATTGAGATTATTCTTGATGTCGTTGAAATCGCCATTATAGGTATCGGTAATAACACTGGGCATGTCGCCCTTGGAGATGCGGGCAACATAGTCTGCAGCCACATTCAGGGGGACAATAACTGCGTCCAGGGTCTGATTAATGCCGGAGACGACTTTCCGGAAGTCACCCTGGTGCTTGGAATCATCGGCGCGGGTGGCCAGTTTTCCATCAACGGCAGATTTGACGAGCATGCCCGTGTCCTCGATCATGGAACCAACAGCCTCCTTGACCTTGGTGAGACTGTCATTGATCTTGACGAAACCTTCCCGGGTAGCAACGGTATGCTGATCAGCCTCTTTGACCTGCAAATCCAGGTTTAGATTGCCGGCAGACAGCTTGGTCAGGTTTTCCGCCATGCGCTCGATTTCGCAGTTGGTGTAGTCACGGTTTCTGAGAATCGGGGTGAGGTCCGTAACCACCTCAACGTAGCCGATCTTCTCTCCTTTTTTGTTGAGCAAGTAGGAGGTATCCTGCTTGCACTGGGAACCATGCCAGTCGAAATAACTTTCGGCATTGCCGCGCTGCAACTGGCGGATACCACATTTCTCGGTGTTGCAGATATTGGCTGCGGCATGACTACACTGCTTGCCCACGGCAGCCGCGCGGTCAGTGACAGCTCCGGATTCCACCATCAGCTTCTCAAAGGCCTTGTTCAGCATGGTCCAGTTCATGTCCATGTCTATGACGTGGATCGGGAACGGCACTGCATCGATGATGGCCTCATACCAGACCACCTTGTCCACCACCGTATCCAGGGTCTGGTTGACACCGG
>JACAAY010000186.1 GCA_013377095.1 Desulfuromonadales bacterium | reverse complement strand
GAACCAGACAGACGAACGTCAGGGTTTCCGAACCTCTGTTTCTGATCTGATGCTCTTCATTTGCGGGAACCAGAAGAACCGTACCGGTGCGGAAGGGATGCCACCGGCCGTTGCCGAAAATCTCGCCCTCCCCTGCGTGAACGAATATTTCATGCTCCCAGTCATGGGCATGTTTGGGGGTAAAGCCACCCTCGGCCAATTCAAAGACCCGCATGCAGAAGTTTTCAGCGCCATCACCCTTTCCGATCACCACCCGCGCCGCAATATTCTTTGCCAGGTCATTATCGATCCTGGTTGCCGTAATGTCCGGAAACTGTTTTACCTGCATGGCTTTCTCCTTTACCAGATAAAAATGGGGTGAATTATTTCGGCACGAACTCGTCCCGTGAACTAATCTGATCCAGAACGGCAACGATCAGCTTGGCGGCGTTTTCAAGATCGGAAAGCGAAACGGTCTCGATGGGTGTGTGCATGTAGCGCAAGGGTATCTTGACCAGCGCGGTGGCGACCCCACCGCGGGAAATCTGCATCACATTGGCGTCGGTACCGGTTGCACGGGGGTTGGCGGTGTGCTGTATGGCAATTTTTTCCTTTTCTGCCGTTGTGGAGAGTAGTTCGAACAGACGCGGATTGATATTTGCGCCTCGGGTCAGGATCGGCCCCTTGCCGAGCCCGACTTCACCGTTATGCTTTTTCTCCACATCAGGCTGGTCAGTGGCAAAATCCACCTCCACGCAGATCCCCACATCCGGATTAACGCTGTAGCTGCTGGTGGTACCGCCCCGCAGACCGATCTCCTCCTGAACCGAGGAGACGCCGTACAGATCAACATTCAGTTTTTTACCGGCCGTCTTTACCAGACGCAGCACCTCAGCCACCACGAAACAGCCGGCCTTGTCGTCAAATCCGCGCGACGCGACCCGGTCACCATGCAGACGGGTAAAGGCACTTTCAAAGGTGACCGCATCACCGACCCGCACCAGTTTCTCGGCTTCCTTCTTGTCCTTGGCGCCGATATCAATATACTGGGCTTCCAGCTTGACCACGGTCTCACGATCCTTGGTATCCATCAGGTGGATCGGTTTTTTGCCGATCACCCCCGGCAGGGGACCGTTGGCGGTGTGCACATTGACCCGCTTGCCGGGCGTTAAATGGGCATCCACGCCCCCCACCGCCGCGAAATAGAGAAAACCCTTGTCGTCCACATACTTGATCTGCAGACCGATCTCATCGGTATGTCCCACCACCATTACCCGCGGCAGATCCTTGCCTTTACCAGCCACACGGGCGAACACATTGCCCATGACATCGGTGGTCAGTTCGTCGCAAAAGGGGGTCACATACTCGCGGAAAACCCGTTGGGCAGGCTGTTCATAGCCGGAAGGGCTGGGTGCATCGAGAAGCTTTTCCAGAAATTTCAGTGATTCTTTACGCATTGTTTTCCTTTCACCATCTGAATGATATTGCCGGTCGATTTACAGCAGGCTGATGAGCATCTTGGTGCCGGTTGCGATCAGCAGGAGCGCAAAGATTTTCTTCAACCTTGGCACCGGCAGACTGTGGGCCATCCGCACACCCAGGGGAGCGGTGAGATAGCTGGCCACCGCCACCCCTGCCAACGCGGGCAGATACACAAAACCAAGGCTGGCCGAAGGCAGGGTGCGAACTGCAAGGCCATTGGCAATATACCCCGCCGCGCCGGACAGGGCAATGGGAAAACCGATGGCCGCCGAGGTGCCGATGGCGGTTTTAAAGGGCAGGTTACACCATTGCAGAAAGGGTACCGACATGGTCCCGCCACCGATTCCCACCAGACTGGAAACGGCGCCGATCAGGGAACCGGCCAGGGAAAGCCCACCCCTGCCGGGCAGTTGACGGCCGGGTGCCGGGCTGACATCGAGAATCATTTGCACGGCAACCAGGTAGAGAAAACAGATGAAGAAGACCTTTAGAAAACCGGTGGAAAGATGGGCTGCCGACCAGGAACCAAGCAGAGTCCCGGTGACGATTCCCGGAGTGATCCGACGAACCACCTGCCAGTTGACGGCCTGGCGGGCATGGTGGGCGCGCAGGCTGGCGATTGAGGTGAAGGTGATGGTGGCCAGAGAGGTGCCCAGGGCCATGTGAACAACATATGATGCGGGGAAATGCTGCGCGGTAAAGGCAAAGGAAAGCAGCGGCACGATAACCAGCCCACCACCCACACCCAGCAGGCCGGCCAGGATTCCGGCTCCGGAACCCAGCGTCAGATACAGCATCCATGCCGGCATCGAATAACCTCCCTACCCAAAAAAGACCCGACATATCAGCAGACAGGCCGGGTCTTGACGAAATTATTTTATAATGCACTGTTGCTTACTGAATAACAATATTTCCAATCTTTAATACCCCGCTTTTAACGGTCAAGGTACCCTGCACGCTGGTATAGCCGACAACCGTAGAGAAGTTGCCTCCGTACCCTCCGGACAGGGTTACGGAGTTCGGTGAATTGAACAGCAGGTTTTCACTGAAGCCGGCGTTCCTCGCCTTGATTACCGAATTATTGCCCGTTCCACCGATCGCAGACAGAATCGAACGATACGGCGTCGCGCCGCCATCAACCTGGACAAGGGGCAAACTACCGGTAATAACCACCTGTGACGTGGCCGGCGCCGTCTGGTAGTTGCCGGCGTTATCAACCGCCAACGTGTAAAATGAATACTCATGTCCGGCCAGCCCACTGAACAGAGCAGATGTCAGGGAAGATCCGGGCAACCACACCGCAGCCTGGCCCCCATCGGTGGAGACATAGACATCGTAGTAGGCAATCCCCGAACCTGAATTCTCGCTTCCTCCCCAGGGAACGGTAAAGGAATCGGTGACCGTGTTGGAGGGAATAAAATTAACCCGGCTGGTCGGGCGAACCGAGTCGATGGTATTGGTTACCGTGTTGGTAGTTATGGGAGCATTCAGGTCAAAGACAATCGTTGAAGCGTTGGTTATGACCGTTCCGTTGGCCAGGCCGGCTTTCGGATTGATGGTAAAGCTGACAAACCCTTCACCGCGATGGGTTGAATTGTTCGGCGGCAGGAAACCGGCATAGGGATCCTCCGGGACTCCACCTGTTACCGGGTCAACCGATTCCATCGTAGCTGTTACCAGGCCGGTGGCGGGATTGAGAGCAATCGTCACATTGACCGGGTTCGGATCGGTCGGAACGCTTGTCCGGGCCGCATAGCTCTGGAGTCCGGCCGGGATGGAGATGGTCGTGTTGTTCAGAACTATCTGGGTGAGCTGGAAGGTGGACCAGTCAAGATGTGCGCTGAGCTGGTCAGTTACCACGACCTTTTGCGCCGGAGCCGTGGCGGACGCCATGTTTTCAAACTCTATGGTATAGGAGATGGGTGTATCTCCGGTAACATAGCCCTGGGTTCCGTAGCCGATTGTGGTTTTCAGGTTGGGGTCTGCAGAGTTGGGGACCTTTACCGGTTTTTGCTTTTGTGGCTCCCAATAGCGTGGCCCCCAGATGTTCGGGTCATTGGCTGCTTTGTCATAGTCGCTAAAATAATAGTCCAGTCCTATCTGCGATACCATGTCTGTTAACCCCATGGCAAAAGACACGGCATCCCCGATCGGCCCAGCGAATGCGGCGACGCTGCCCGCAAACATCACGGTGTCATGTGTTAAATCCAAACCGGTTGCCTTCCCGTGGTTATACTTGTCAAAAGTATAAGCAAATTGAGCGGTGCTTCCTACATATCCAATAACGTTAAGCCCCGTTCCTAGCTTTTGAAGGGGTGCAACTAATTTAGCCCTTTGAGCAGCCACTGCAAAAGTGCTCTTCGGAGTGCCCATCCTTATGCCAAATTCACCCGCTTCCTGAAATGAACTGACAGTCGTGCCTGCATATCCAACATAATTGAGACCGTCGTCAACCCCATCAAGTCCCAAAGGATCAATCATACCTATGGGTCTGTTGCCCACATAGCGGTACAGGTTCGCATCTCTGCCGCCAATTCCCAGGGGGTCCGGCTGGGTAAATCTCCCGAGCGCCGGGTCATACCAGCGGTTCCGCATGAAGTAGAGGCTGTTCCCTTCGTCCCGGACTCCATATTGTCCCACGTAGGTAAATGGATTGGAGACCGTTTCACTGCTTCCTGTCTTTTCGCCGAAAGGCAGGAAGGAATAGCTGTTCAACACGTTTCCGGCAGCCCCGGTAATCTGGGCCGTATTGCCGGAACCGTCAAAGTGATAGTACGAAGCGGTAGTGCCGGAAGGCACTGTGCTGCTCAAGCCAAACCCGTAGGTGTAATGGCTGAGCAGATTGCCCGTGCCGCCGAATTCCGCGACGACGTTGCCCAATCCCGTCGGGTCGATCAGGTATTCCGTACGCTGGCCGTTTTTGGTTTGGGCGACCCGGTTGCCGAGGCTGTCGTATTCGTAGGTCCAGGTGTTGCCCGGGCCGGTTACACCAACCAGGCGGTTCTCATCGTCATAGACATAATTCCATGTCCCGCCGGCGCCGGATTTCGCAATCAGGTTACCGTCGTCGTCATAGGCGAAAGTTGTCCCGCCGGCGGAGATGTATTCGTTCAGGCCATTGATACTGTAGTAGGTCGTGACGCCGGATGCGGTGGTTGTCATGCGATTGCCGGCGGCGTCATAGGTGTACTGGACAGAGCCGCCGCCCGGCAGTGAGACCGACGTGAGCTGCCCGGCGGCGTCATAGCCGTAGGAGTAGACGCCGTCCGGCGCAGTCATGCCGGTTTTCCTTCCCAGAGAATCATAGGTGTACGTATAGCTGCTGATTACGGCATTATTCGCGGCATAGTTCACGAGCTGGAGGAGATTTCCCGCAGGATCATAGGCATGGGTCGTGTACGTGCCGTTACCCAGAGTTTTGCGGACAATACGACCGGCGGAGTCATAGGTGTAAGCGACAATCGTCAGGCTGCTGCCATCGGAAAGTTGCGACAATCTGCCGGCAGAATCATAGGCATAGTGTACGGCAAAACCGGTTTGGTCGGTCATGCTGCTCCGGCGTCCGCTGCTGTTATAGGCATACTGGATGAAACGGCCGTTGGGATAGGAAATGCCGGTAAGGCGGTCGGCGCTGTCGAAGGTAAAGCTGGTGGTTCCGGAAGAATTTGTCAGGGATTGCAGATTGCGGTGACTGTCATAGGCATAATCCACGTGTGACCCGTCGCCGTAGAGCTTCCGGGTAAGCAGGTCATGGGAGTCGTAGGTATACGTCACTGACCGGCCGCGCCGGTTGGTCCATTGGACCGGATTCCCATGGGCATCACGTGCACCCTGCTCAACTCTGCCGTCGGGATAGGTGATCGCGGTGTTGTTGTATCGGCTGTCATAGTTGTATTTAAGCATGTTGGAGAGACTGTCGGTGAGAGAGGTCAGCACACCATAGGAGCCATAGCCGAAGCTCTGCTGGTTCCCCATGGGGTCAAAGGAGGCGGTGAGGTTGCCCAGGGCGTCATAACTGAATGAGGATGTTGTTCCTTGCGGCGCTAGTACGGCGGTGAGGTTATTCATCGGATCGTAGGTGAACCG
>JACAAY010000185.1 GCA_013377095.1 Desulfuromonadales bacterium | reverse complement strand
GATCATACAAGGGGCTTTCCTCAAGCCACCCGCTCTGCGGGTGGTCATGACTGAGTGGGCTGATATAGTGCTCGTCATGGAGAAGACTCATCGAATCAGGCTGACATCGAGGTTCAGGTCCGCGTTAAAAACCAAGCGCCTGGTTGTACTCGGAATTCCAGACAAATACGAGTACATGGACCCGGAACTGGTCCGCATCCTCACATCAAAAGTGCCCAGATTTATCCGAATTTCAGTCGAGGGAATCCGACAGTGATTTTTCCTTTGATCTGATCCGGTTTTGGTTGCGTGAGTAATGGTCGCACGCGTTGACCACGCTAACCATGTGAAACGTAAAAATTTAATGGTATAATTCTCCCTATTGACGCGGATAGAGGTCGTGAGGTGACGTTTCTTTCCAGCTTGCATCAGCAGGGGGTGTACCGTGAAACAGGGCACACAAATACGAGAGCTTTTTATCCGGTCGCAGGTAAAATTCTACTTCATGGCACTCCTGATGCTGATGCTGTCTCTCCTGTCGCCTGGTATGCGGGAGGCAGGGGGAGAGACGCTTCCGGTAAAAATGGGGGGGAGTATCTACGACTCAATCTTGAGCGCCTATTCCGCAGCCCAGGATGGGAGCATACTTCAATGCCTGTCAATGGAGTATCGGGAAGGGGTGTTCCTCAATAAGGATGTGGACGTGACCCTTGCGGGCGGGTATGCGGCAGGATTTGATACCATCCAGGGGGGGGCTACAACCTCTGTCGGAGAGCTGGTCGTTGCCGCTGGTTCTGTCACCGTGCAGAATCTTACCATCAAACTCCCCAGTACGGCGATCACAGTCCCCAACGTTGTCGCAATGACCAATTCCCTTGCCCAGTCAACCATCGTGGATGCGAAGCTTGTCGTCGGTCTGATCCTCTCTCAATACAGCGCCGCTGTTCCGGCCGGTCAGGTTATCGGTCAATATCCCCCTGCGGGTAACTCAGCGATTGCCGGAGATGAAATTGGTCTTGTGGTTTCAGCCGGGATAATGCCGAATCATCCCCTGGTTCCGATCACCTACAGTCTTGTCAAAGACTCGAACGGCACCGTTCCCTCTAGCGGCGTCCATATATATCTGGCCTTCGAACCATCGGGCACTGCCCTGCTTGTGATTGCCACCGACACGGATGGGCTCTCCTATCAGGGATCGTACAGTTTTGGCAGTAACACCCTTACCCTCGCTTTTACGGACCCAGACCTCAGCGTTAACAAAACCTTTGCCCTTGACCCGTCTGCGTCGACCGTGACCATGCCGTTCAAGGTCTTCTCATCCGGTGTCGGAACCTCCACATGGAACCGGCAGGAACTCCCCCTGACGCAAAACCTCTCCATCATTTTCCAGGGGGCGACCTATGCCGTTTACCCCTATCTCCCCACCGAACAGGCCATCGATCGCGTGGTAGCCTATCTGGGCGCATACGGCGCCCTGCCCCAATCCGGCCAGACGACACAGTCTGGTGCGCGGGACATTGTGACTTTCGCGGACAGTCAATCCTCGTCCGGCCCCACACTGACGTCCGTCGGTCGCGCGCCAAACGGCGTCACGCTGTATTATGACAACGGCCCTCCCGTGGAGGTGATGTTGTACAACAACATCGCTGGCGAGGGAAAAACCCTCACGCTTGCACAGCTTGCCTCGGATCCGAGGGTACATCTGAATGTGACCAATCCCGACAATCCGATGGACGACCCTGACGAAAAAACGGCGCTGTTCGTCGGACCTTACTACTCGACCGTTACATCCAGCTGGTACGACTATCTCTTTGCCAACGGCCAGGACAGCCCGGCCAACATCAGCGGTCTGGATTCGGTCAAGATGCCCTTCAGCGACATGGCGTCCATTCTTCAGGGGCGTGGCTACACGGTGCAGACGCTGCTTGACAACAGCGTTACCGTTCCCAATCTCGTGGACGCCCTCACGCCGGGCCACGGAGGACGCTCGCGGTCGCCTGCGTTTGTGGTGATCAATACCCATGGCGGCAAATTTGGCGGCTTGGCAACAGGGGTGCCGCTTGCCAAGGACAATCCCGGTTTTCTGGATGAAACCCCGATTGCCTTCAGGCTGGCTGTCAAGAAGCTTGCACTGATCTATCCCGACCTTCCGCTTTACAACGGCGGTACAATGGAAAATCCGAAGACGCTGGGACATTTGAGTGAACCCATGACCGGCAGCACCGGACACGTTCATCTTTTGACGGTGAAACCGGACTTCTGGAGTTGGCTGCGAGAGAAACAGAACGCCGATTTCCATAAGAGCCTGGTCTATATTGCCGCCTGTTCGACGGACTCGACAAGCTATCTGAGAGATGCCGTCGAGGCCAAGGCTTATTTCGCCTATGGTCAACAAACCTGGCAGTGGCAGGCGGCATCGGTCTTCAAGTATCTGGTCAATAGCCTTGCCAGGCCGACCCATACGGCCGAAGAGGCGTATTACAATATCCTGCGTGTTTATAATACCGGCCAGATGATTTACAAGGAAGACAAGGTTTTCGACGGTTTTTCGCCGCCAAACTTCACGGTCGGGCCCCTGGCGCAGAGCCTCAACGGCTATGGGTATGATCCGACCCATCCGGCCGCGGAGGTGTTTCCCTATCAATCGGGTGGCTGGCTCAAAACCGCGGGAAATCCGGGTAACGTCTGGTGGCTTCTCTTTGCGGGTCGCTGGGGGCAGGATGCCCAGGACGGGGCAACTGCCCTGGAGAATTGCTGGAACACCTATTGGTCCAAGGGAAGCACGGGAGGGCTTGCGTCACCCTTCTGCAACAATGCGGCGCCGGCAGGCGTTCAAGACATTGAAGTGGCCTACGCGACCTATCTGTTGACCGGGACAGCGCTGGTCAAGCCGGACATCTTCAAAACGCCCCGATTTACGTTGCATGACGGGAATTGATTTCCCTTTAGAGAGTCAAACCAGATCCAGATTCTTTAACTCCGCTTTGAGCCAGGCGTACACAATCGGAGCGGCCACCATTCCACCGATGCCGAAAATTGCCTCCATCAGCAGCATGGCGCAGAGCAGTTCCCAGGCCCGGGCGTGTACCTCTCCCCCGACAATTTTGGCATTGGTGAAGTATTCCAATTTATGGATCAGCACCAGAAACACGAGCGATGAGCCACCCACCGCCGGGGAGACTCCCAGGCTGATAACCACAATGACCGCATTGGAAATCAGGTTACCGACTACCGGCAACAGGCCTGCCACGAACGTGAAGATGATCAATACCGTCACCATCGGCAGGTGAACTCCGCACAGCGGCAGTATTACGGCTAGATAGATGGTGGTCAGAATCGTATTGAGCGTTGAAATTTTGGCTTGGGCAAAAACAACCTTGTAAAATGACTCTGACAGTCCCTTCAGGCGGGCGTGCAAAGCAGCGCTCAGAGCGGGCCATGTTTCAACCCCCTTGAAAGAGTGCAAAGCAGTCATTCCGCCTATCACCATTCCCAGGAGCACATGGGCAAAGATCTTGACACCTTCCATGCCAACCTGGGAAAGATGGCGACCATTTTCGCGCATCAGGTCAACCAGGTTTGACTGGATCTCTTCCACCGTATCCGGCAACGAAAGCGCCAGAGATGCGGGCAGGGTCCGTTTCAGGTTGCCCAGGGTTTCGGTGACGGCCGCCAACAGATCAGCCATGCCATGATGTCCAATCAGGAACGACCAGAGGCCGAATCCGATCCCGAACAGGACAACCACGACACATACGGCGATCAGGCCCAGGATTACCTCGCGGGCCATGCTGCCCCAGTTTCCCGGCACTCTTTGGGCCAGTTTGATCGTGATAACATGTACTGCCAAACCGGCAATGACCGCGGGTAAAAGGTGATAATGCAGAACCAGCATCCCTGCAAATATCGCCAGGAGGTAACTTGCCTTCTCAGGTTTTTGAATCATGCGTGTTCCTTGTGTTTTAACTGTTGTAATCCGCGGGAAGATGGAGCGTCTCCAGTTCAACGGCAATTAATATAGCAGTAACTCGTCATTGGGGAAAGACCGGAAAGCTGCGCCTGCTCCATACTTGATTCAAAATTAATATTACCGCAAACATTCGTTTTTCAACCCGCGGGAAACGTGCTAGAGTGGCGCACATTTCGGGCTTCAGAACAGGGAGGGACGTCGGTGGACAGATCTTTTTTCAATCTCTACAACCATAATTTTATCCGTGCGGCAGTGGCGGTTCCCGAGGTGCGGGTGGCCGATCCGGTTTTCAACGCCGGTCAGACCATCGCCATGATGCGCCAGGCCTGGGAGAATAATGCCCTGGTGGCGGTATTTCCGGAGCTGGGGCTTTCGGCCTATTCCTGCGAGGACCTCTTCCATCAGCAGACCCTGCTGGACGGCTGCCTCGCTGCATTGAATGAGGTGCTGCAGGCCTCCCTGGAGATACCGGTGATCACGGTGGTGGGTATGCCGCTGCAGGTTCACAGTATGCTGTTTAACTGCGGCATCGTGCTCTACCGGGGTAAAATACTGGGTGTAACTCCCAAGAGTTTTCTGCCCAGCTACCGGGAGTTCTATGAACTGCGCCAGTTCGCTCCGGCGGCCTATGCGCCGGTGGACAGCATTGACCTGCTGGGCCAGCAGTCCATTCCATTCGGGAATAAGCTCCTGTTTCAGGTTGATGAGCAACCATTGCTCACCTTTTACATTGAGATTTGCGAGGATGTGTGGGTGCCGATTCCGCCTTCATCCTTCGCCGCCCTGGCCGGGGCCAGCGTGCTGATCAACCTGTCCGCCTCCAATATCACCGTGGGCAAGGCCGATTATCGGCGCAGCCTGGTGGCCAACCAGTCTGGTCGCTGTCTGGCGGCCTATATCTACAGCGCTGCCGGAACCGGGGAATCCACCACCGACCTGGCCTGGGACGGCCACGGCATGATCTTCGAGAACGGCGCCTGTCTGGCTGAGACCAAACGTTTTGCTTATCAGTCACAGATGATAACCGGTGATATCGACCTGGACCGTCTGGCCCAGGAGCGCATGCGCCAGACCAGCTACGGTCAGTCAGTGCTGCGGCACCGGGATGAAATCGCCGGTTTCCGCACCATACGTTTCTCCGCCACGCTACCCCGCGAACAAAGATTGCCTTTGGAACGTTTCTATGAACGCTTTCCCTTTGTGCCTAGCGACCCGTCGCGGCGGGATGAGCGCTGCCGGGAGGTATACGAAATCCAGGTGCAGGGGTTGGTGAAACGTTTCAAGAGCACCGGCGAGGCTACGATGGTGATTGGTGTCTCCGGTGGTCTGGACTCCACCCAGGCCCTGCTGGTCTGTGCCCGGGCAATGGATGTCATGGGGCGCTCCCGCAAGGATATCCTGGCCTACACCATGCCCGGTTTCGCCACCAGCCAGCGCACTCTGGAACAGGCCCGTGATCTGATCCGCACCGTTGGCTGCAGCTATCACGAAATTGATATTCTCCCCAGCTGCCTGCAGATGCTGAAAGATATCGAGCACCCCTTCTCAGACGGTAAACCGGTCTATGACATTACCTTCGAAAATGTCCAGGCCGGGGACCGCACCAGTCATCTCTTCCGTCTGGCCAATCAGCGCGGAGGACTGGTGGTCGGCACCAGCGACCTGAGCGAACTGGGGCTGGGGTGGTGCACCTACGGTGTGGGCGACCACATGGCCCACTACCA
>JACAAY010000184.1 GCA_013377095.1 Desulfuromonadales bacterium | reverse complement strand
CTCTTAATGTAACGAATTGCACGATTTCAGCTAACAGAGCGGAGAGCGGTGGCGGGATCGAAAACTTCGAAACGCTGAATTTGAATAACAGCACTATCTCGGGTAATACCGCTTCACTTCATGGCGGCGGGGGCATTGACAACACCTACGGGACAGTGACCGTGAGCAACAGCACTATCTCGGGAAACACATCGGTTTACGGCGGTGGCATTCACAACTACCAGGCCACACTGACAGTGATAAACTCCGCCATCTCGGGCAATAGCGGGACATACGGAGGCGGTATCGGAAACTGGGGATTATTGACCGTGACGAACAGCACACTGTCGAACAACAGCGCCCTTACCAACGGCGGTGGGATCGACAACAGCTGGGGAACGGCGGCCGTAACTAACAGCACCATCTCGGGAAACAGCGCCATGAACGGCGGAGGGTTTTACACCTACAACGGAACGTCCACCGTAACCAACTGTACTTTCGCCTCCAATTCCACTATCGGAATCTACTTGTATAACGGCACATTAAATGTGAGGAACAGCATAATCGTTAAAGGTGCCCCAGGAAACTATTGCTGCTACGGGGGGCATTCGAGCGCTTTCAACAATCTGGCGGACGACAATACCTGCGGCTCGGGTTTTACAGAGACTTCCACCATCCTGCTCGGCGCACAGGGGAACTACGGCGGAAGTCTCCAGATGTTACCCCTTCTGCCGGGGAGTGCGGCCATCGACACGGGGGACAGCGCCACGTGCAGCAATGCAGCGGTCAACAACATCGATCAGCGAGGTCTCCCGCGGCCGGCCGGCCACTGCGACATCGGCGCCTATGAGTCGCAGGGGTTCACCCTGACCAAGAGCGGCGGCGACAATCAAATTGCGGTCATCAACACCCCCTTCGCCTCGGCGCTGCAGGTGACATTGAGTGAAACCGGCGGCGCTCCCCTCTCCGGCGCCCTCATAACCTTTACAGCGCCATCATCCGGGGCAAGCGCCAACCCGACTAACTTTGCAGCCACTAGCGACGCGGGCGGGGTCGCCTCTACCCCAGTTACGGCCAA
Source organism: Desulfuromonadales bacterium (assembly GCA_013377095.1). Classification (GTDB taxonomy): domain Bacteria; phylum Desulfobacterota; class Desulfuromonadia; order Geobacterales; family Pseudopelobacteraceae; genus Pseudopelobacter. Next base: position 4,619 of record JACAAY010000184.1, on the reverse strand, counting down.
CAGCGCTTTAGGTTCGTACAGTGTTATTGCCGGCGCATCAGGCGCTACCGAGGCGGTGTTCACCCTGGAGAACGTCGCCGGTACGGCAACACTCTCTATCGGCTTCAGCGGAAATGGAAGCGGCACGATCACCAGCACCAACCCCGACGACCCCGACATCAGCTGTATCAAAGGCTCTAGCGGTGGTTGCACAGCCAGCTATCCGTTAAAGACATCCGTCACCCTCGCCGCCAGCGGCGACTGGAAATCCCTCTTCGGCAGCTGGAGCGGAGGCATCGCCGGCAGCGACAACCCTGTGACCTTCAAATTGAATAGCGACAAAACAATAACCGCCACTTTCAATCCAGACTACAAGGTGCGGCGTCTCTCCGGCGGGGCGCTCTTCGCCTCAATCCAGGATGCCTACGCAAGTGTTCCCACCGGAAGCATAACCATCCAGGCACAGATCAAATCATTTCTGGAAGAGCTTCTCTTCAACAACATCTCAAACGTGATCCTGAGCGGCGGCATGGATGCCGGCTACAACACGACAACGGGTTTTTCTACTGTGAAAAAATTGACTGTGGGAACCGGTCAAACGGAGATCAGTAACTTTATTGTTAAATAATATGTGTTTATATTGGAGTACTTTTTACCTCAGACACCTGAAGCATCCCCTCCAGCCCCTGAGTGGCGTACTTGGTATGCGCTCTGTATCTGGTACAAATCCCACTGACAACGTACCGAATTGGAGGCACATTGCGACAGGAGAACCGCAATCAGAACGTCAGTCCGCACAGCTGAACAGACGAGAAACACGTAAGGGGTGCTTCTTGTGCACCCCTTACATACTACTGCATCTTGGAATGCAACACCTGCTGCCTCCAGGGTTGTTTCCGTTAATGTTTAATGGCCGCAAGCGTATCGCACCAGCGATGCTGTGTTTCCTTAAGCCCAAAGGTGAAGCAGCCGATTTCATACAGGGCGGACAGACCAACTAGCGCGTATATGATCCTGCTTACCATGCTTACCTCACCAAACAAAGCTCCCACAAGATTAAATCCGAAAAAACCAACCAAACCCCAGTTCAGGGCTCCCACAAGAAGTAATACTGTTGTTACTATATCTAACACTTTCATGATCAATCTCCCGACATTACCCCGGAGGCGAGGTGCTATCCATCTGTTATAATAGCATACCCCACCATTTAAATACACTTTTGAACCACACACAAAAAAAGCCGTTTCAGTCAACAAACTGCTGCCCGAAACGGCGTTGAGACACCAGAATCAATAGTATTCCCAGATTAGGGCGCTGACACGTTCACCATCTGACTTGCCTCACCACCCGTATTTACCACTTGGATCTGGAAATCCTTGTTGACCGACGAATAGGGGTGCCGTTGATACACAAGCCTGGTGCAATCTACATAGATCAACTGTTCGCGCTGGCCATCCACCAGCCCTCCCCGACCGCCTATCCGCTGGCCATCAACATAGAGTGAAGAGTTCTGCTGAAAATTTCTGCCGTCAATAATCAACTCATAATAACTGACATGATCGTTCCCCTGCGTTACCTGGCTGATCTCCGGTCTGGTTTCTATGGTCAGAGCAAGGGGAATCGAGGAGTTTTCAGGCGGATTATGTACCTGCACCTGATGCAATCCACCCGAGACCTGAGGTACGCTGAAAGCAATCGCTTCGGATGAGATAAAGCGGCTTTTTATGCCGGCACCATCAAAGAGCAGCAGCGATTTATCATTAAAGTTCTGTCCCTGAGCGGTCACTTCGCGATCCCTGCCCTGGGCGCATGCACTGACCTGATCGGGTGAAAGTCCGTTCAAAACCGGCCGAGGCGAGAGAACGGTAAAGTTGTAGGGACGGCTGATGGCCCCATCCGCTCGCCTAAGGTACAGTGCGTACAGACCGGGAAGCAGTTGGCCAGGCAGGCTGAATTCAACCTGCTTGCCATCACTGATTTTTGCGGGAATTTCCACGCTCCCCAGGAAAACCTTGGAGCTGTCACCAAAACCGGAACCAAAGATCATCACCTTTCCGCCAGGTTCGGCCTGGGCGGGAATGATACTGAGAATGGCGGGAACCGCGGATGGAGAGGGTGTATTTCCTGGATTACTGCGCTGTGGCCGCTCAGCAGAGAAAACAGCCGTTGTCATGGCTATACTGATAGAGAGAAACATCAATAACAGGCGCGTCATGGTACCCCCCTTTTACAGCCGAAAAAGCTGATTGATATTCACTGCTGTGCACCGGCACATCAGTTTAGCTCTTGATAGTCATTGTCAACCAGATACCACTTAACACAAACAGGAAATTTGCACCCCAGGCCGCAATAAATGGCGGCAGGACGCCACTGCGGCCGTAGGAGAGCAACACTGCATTTACCACAAAGAAAGTAAAACCGATACCAACACTGGCGCCAATGCCAAGTGCCATGCCTCCTGAGCGACTATTCCGCAGGGCAAAGGGAATTCCGAGAATAACCATTACAAAAACGGCAAAGGGCGCTGCCAGCTTGGTGTGCATCATGGTGCGGTAACGATAAGCCTCGTAGCCGCCTTTCTCCAGATTTTCAGAATATTCTTTTAATTTTCGAAAACTCATATTATCGGCGTTATCATCCAGAACCCGCAGATCGTCAATTTTCAGATGCAGGGCCATGGGCATTGAAGGTACTTTTTTCTCAACTACCCTCAGTCCTTCACCAAACTCCATCAATGTAACCTTGCGCAAGATCCAGTTACCCTCGTAAACGTCAGCTGTCTCGGCATCGATACGATTGAGTGGGTTCATGGTGGCATCCACAGTCCAGACGATAACACCTTTGAGTTGCTTTTTCTGAAAATCAAAGAAATTGGCTTGCAAAATCTTATTGTCAGATCGAAACCAGATATTATTTAATTTAAAAACTGCACTTGCCCACTGCTTTTTGATATCAATCCGTTCAATTTTTTCCAATCGTTCATAACTTTTCGGAACAACGAACTCTGCATTTACCAACATCAGCAGACTGACCACCACTCCCAGCACCAACATGGGAAGCGAAATACGCGGCAGACTGATGCCACAACTGCGCATGGCTATGATTTCACTATTGCGAGACAGCAACCCAAGGGTCAGTAATGTGGCCATAAGTATGGAAAACGCCGCAGTCTGACCAACCATCTCGGGCAGTTTCCAGACAAAGTAACGCAGTATATTACCTAAGGCACCACCGGCACGGATAAAACGCGGGATTTTTTCCATCATGTCCAGCACAAGATAGATTACCAGAAAGCTCCCCTGACAGAGTAGCAGCAGGCGCAACCAGATAAGAGTGATGTAACGGGTGATGACACTCATGTCAGGGCACCTTCCTGAACAGACGCAGCAACAGCTCTGGAGAGGGAACAGGGATTGTTCGTTCCAATGAAACCATCCTCAGCAGTAACCAGCCCAGGACAAAAAAGATAGCATTGGGAAGCCAAAGAGCGAGTGCCATCGAAAAAGTTCCCTTCTCGGCCAGGGTGCCCATCAGCGAAAACAGAATGTAATACAGCAGAAGGACCCCGATGCTGATTGCAAAACCGGATGATTTGGCCGATCGTCTATTCTGCAGTCCCAGGGGCACGGCCAGTATGGCAAAGACGATCGAAGCGAACGGCAGTGCATAACGGCTATGCAGTTCCTTGGCCATTTTCAGGCCAACCTGACGCGGGGTTGCCGGATTGTCGATCAAACGACGCAACTCTGCGTTATCCATATCCAAAGGGCTGCGATTACTACTGTTTGCACTCCCCGGAGCGCTGATGGTCATACTGTACTCTCCAAAGTTAATCAAACGATATTCCTGTTCTTTACCCTTGGCATGAATACTGCCATTACGTAAGACAAGCTGGATTTCACGCTCATTGGCGCCACCACCAACAACACCGTTTTTGGCAAATATCGTCAGCGGACGGGTGCTGTCACGACCATCATAGATGATAACTCCCGAGAGAGTATGGCGCTCCTCATCGTAATGCTCCGTGTAGAGCACCACCCCGGGGATATCGTCCCAGAAGACCTTTTCTCGGATGGTTGCGGAAATATTTTGTCGCAACACGGCAAAAGACTTGCTGCTGAAGGATTGATTTCCCCACGGCACCCCCACCACACCGGCAAACAGCCCCATTGCACAAGCGACAAAGCCGCACAGCAGAACCGGCGGCATTATCTGTACAAGACTTATTCCGCAGGCCTTCATCACCGTAAATTCATTATCAGCTGAGAGGCGCCCAAATGATAGCAGGACCGCCAACAGGAACGCCATCGGTACGGTATAGACAAGAAAGGACGGCATCAGATAGATGATCATCCAGCCCACATCGAGCAATGGCACGCCATGGGTTATCACCATATCCGTCAACTTGATCATGCGACCCATAAGCAGGACCAGGGTAAAGACAACAAGTCCGAGCACAAACAGCGCGGCTATCTCGCGGACTATATAGAGACTAAGGATTCGTTTCATGGTGGGCAATAATACATGAGCTGGGATTAGGTGTAAAGGAAGCAGAGGAGTTGGTGGATCACAGAGCTGCAAACAACCTGCTCGGTTAGTTTTTCAGTACACAAAAGCCCCTGCCGGTATATTTCCGAACA
>JACAAY010000183.1 GCA_013377095.1 Desulfuromonadales bacterium | reverse complement strand
TACAACTTTTTTACATTCTCAAAGAACAATGCAAGGACCTAACCGGACGAAGCTGTCTCCGACCCTGCCATTCCACATTCCGTACGGAACAGCTTCATTTTGAGGATGTTTCCCGAAGCTTCGGAACTGCCTACCCTACCCGCTGCAGCCACCGCCAATCTGCCAATGGCAGTACCACGGTCCTTGACGCCGGACACGCAAGAACTGAACGCCACGCAGGAAAGAATCATCACCGCCCGTTTCCAGCTTCTGCAGATGATTGAAAACAGGGCGGCAGACAAGACGGTCATGCAGGCCGCCCGGGACATAATCGATGCAATCGATAACGGCGCTGACGAACGGTTGGTCTCCATTGCCGCAACCGCCAATGACCGCCAGGGCAAAGAGCGGGGTCTGTCGTTGCCCACACTGATGCGCTGGTGGACCATCTATCAGAAAACCGACAAAAAACAAAACTCCCTGGCTCCCGTCAAAGGTGACCGGGTGCCGCGAAGGGTGCTGGTGGCATGGCTTCGCGATTATGTGCCCGGCTCAGCCGGGCATGCGGTATTGCCGGCCTGTATTCCCGCCTGGGCACCGTATTTCCTCGATGAATACCGTCGTCCGCAAAAACCCTCTCTGCAACAGTCATTAATTCGGATCAGTCGTGACATGCCGGCGGATATCGAGCGGCCGTCATATGATCAGGTTCGTCGGGTTATGAAAAAAGTGCCGGAGATCTACCGCGAGAAGGGCCGCAGGACCGGGGCCGAATACAAAAGTCTTTTGGGGTATATGGAGCGAGACGCCTCCATGTTTGCGCCCATGTCCATCTGCCAGATCGACGGCCACAGTTTCAAAGCCTATGTCGCGCACCCCGTCACCGGGGCGCACTTTCACCCGGAAGTGTGCGCAGTGATTTGCCTGACGACGAAGCTTCTTGCCGGTTGGTCCGCGGGCATAGCAGAAAGTCATCAAACAGTTGGAGACGCTTACCGCCACGCATGCACCGTCAACAGCAAAAAGCTGTGGGGTGGCGTTCCTTCCATTTTGGAAGCTGACCGCGGCGCCGGGAATATGGCCAGGGTGAACACGGATGAGTATATCGGTTTGTTTGCGCGGATTGGGACAACCTTCATACCACCGGAGAGAGGCGGCAATCCACAGAGTCACGGGGCGATCGAGAGAAGCAATCAATCGATCTGGATTCGGGCGGCCAAGAATCTGCTGACCTACACGGGCAAGGACATGGACCGGGGAGCCCGTCGCCAGGTGTACGACCGATTGGAGCGGGATCTGAAAGCGGTCCAGAAGGCCGAAAAACTGGGAGTCGTCGCCAAAACCTCGGAGTTGCTCATGTCATGGGCTGAATTCCTGGCATTTCTTGAGCAGACCGCCCTGGAATACAACAACAGTCCGCACAAAAGTCTGCCAAAAATCGTTGTTCCCCCACCCCACGCTCCGGAGGGCAGAGCGACAAGGCGCCACATGACGCCGTTTGAATGCTGGGCCGATTATGTGTCGAGGGGGTTCGAGCCGGTTCACCCTGATGACGCACTGTTGACCAAACTCTTCGCGCCCCACGTCCCGGTGACCGTGAGGCGAGAAAAATTCACCCTGAACGGCAATACCTACCATTCACTTGATCTGGCTGAATATCACAATCAGCAGGTGGTGGTGGCCTATGACATCCACACTCCAGACACCGTATCCGTGTTTGACCATGATGAGAACTTCATCTGCGAGGCAAAGTGGCAGGGCAACCGTGTTCATGCCCGGCCGGTGTCGAGCGTGGAGCGAGCTCAGCTACAGCGGCATGACCGCCGCCTTAAAAACAAGGCGAAGCAGATCGATCTGATCAATGCGGAAACCGACCGCAAAAACGTTGAAATCAAGGCATTGCACAAGGAAATCGACCAGGAAACGGCGGATTATGAGGTACAGGAAGAGAGAAAAAGGCAGTATATGCTGGCCACGCCCAAATACTTCGAGGATGAGCACGAGGTGTACGACACCCTATACCACTCGTACAAGCACAATGAGAGATTGGTGCCAGAGTAGAAGAGCAAACAACAGATGAATCTCCGCCCAAAGGACGGGGAAGGCTCAATAAAAACAGTTAAATACGGCTATTGTCAGGCCAGGAATAGAGGGGGAGCTCGAGAGGAATTGGGGAAAAGTGGGGGGAATTTGGTAGAGTGAAATGCAGAGACAAACTTCGTCCGGCAAGGGAGTGCCGTCCGGAGTTCAATGGGCTTTGTGAGGATGGCAAAAAAATCGAGGGATTTTTTGACTATATCTTGAGAGACCTTGACCTGGCACTCGATGACGGCCCTCTGGCTTGGCTTGGGCCGATGGGGGTGTGCGAGGTCCGGCACACGCATTCCAGAAAAAAGCAGACAGAATGCTACAATAAGTGTAACCAGAATCGGATATTGCTTTTGTTGTGTGCGGTTATTGATCATTTGAGTACAGTTGAAAAACTGTCACCTGAAGTTTTTTTTGAATATATCTTTTTTCAGACAATATGACAAGAAAACACACCCTGACCTCATATCTCGGACATAAATGTATCTGATACTGACAGGTTGGCGTTATTCGGGACAAAAGACTCGTACTACTCAGTTAAAAAGGATGTCATCATGATATTGATAATTTTCTTGAGCATTATTATTGCGGGAAACTCACTCGTTGTGGAAGCTTCGGACAGCTGCAGCGAGTGTCATGGCAACCGTCAGCGGATGGAGTCTCTGGGAAGCGGACCGTTTACCGTAACCGGTCAGGATGTCGAGGCGCAAACACGCATGCCGGCCGGATGCAGCGAGTGCCATCTGGGTGACCCTACTGCAAAAGAAGAGGAGAAGGCCCATAAAGGGATGGTCCGCCTGCTCGTCGTATCAAAGAAAGGGTTTGCCGCGGTCACATCGGCTCGACACTACCCGCTTTCGTACGGCACAAACCCCATGAACCGTCTCTACACCGTTACCGAAAAGAATGGCAAACTGGTCAAGGAAACATCTGTGGCGGCAATTTCCTGGCACGACAAGAAAATCGACACCCTGAGCCAGGATTTCGAAGTTATAGAAAAAACCTGCGGGAGATGCCACCCTAAGGAATTCGATCAGTTTTCCAGAAGCACCATGGCGACCAACGGTAAGCAGAGCCAGTACAAAGGGTGGACTTCGAAAGAGCGTGGTCCCCACAATTGCGGTCCCTGGTTTGAAGGCAACTTTGCGTCAATGCAGGCAAACACCCAGCTCCCCATGTCACCGGAAAGTCATCGCATCAACCAGAAGGCATGCAATATCTGTCACATTGGCTGCCTGGACTGCCACTTCAACCCGCAAGAAAAAAATCCTGTTGCTCCCTCCCGTGGACCGCACACCTTCGTTAAAACTCCGCCACCCGAAAGTTGCTACGGCAATGGCCGGGCCTCCATCTGCCATGCGGGACCCGAGGACCGACGCCGCGGAGCCGGATATTTCGGCGGCCCCTTTTCTTTCCCTGAAGGTAACGAGCCTGATGTACACCTGAAAGCCAAGGTAGGCTGTCTTGACTGCCACGAGAGTACCAAGAGTAACCCGTCCATCGGACATGGTATGGTTAAACGACAGGCCCAGGAGTCTTGCAAACGATGCCATCCCGATGCGGTCGCAACCCATGCAACCTCCCGGCACAAAAACCTCTCCTGCGAAGCGTGCCATATCCAGCTGGTAGCCGGCTACCAGGGGACCTACTGGGGGCCTGGCAAGCTGGCCGGGACAACAACTCCCTTCTTCAAGTTCAAGGCCTATTATGGCTACATGCCGGAGCCTGTTCTGATCAGAGACCAGAAGGGACGCTGGATCCCGGTCAAGCCTTTCCCCATGGCGGTCATGAACCAGAAAACCTCACCCTTTGAACCCGGACTACAGTGGCGTTATCCTCTCGATCTCCCCGACCTGCAGAGGACTGACGATGCCTGGGGCTATGTGGGGCTGTTTGGTGGATTGCCGGAAAACAACAAGGCGCTGCTTTGGATTCAAATGGACAAGATGTCACACAAGCTTGGGAAAAGCCGGTCATGCGACTCATGCCATGGCTCCCCGGATGGCGCACAACTGCAGAAGGTCACCTGGGAATACAGCGATCCCGGCGCCCTGCCCTTCAATGGCAGCCACGAGATCCTTGCCAACCGTAATGGCCTGTTCATCACACATATGCAGTCGGAGAAGATCGAGCCGGAACAGGGGTACTCCCTGTCGGCATTTGCACCATGGATCTATCTGAAAGACGCGTGGAAGATCAAAGGCGATTTTTCGCTTCCAGTTATTAAAGATGGAAAACAATATGAGACGTACAAAGCCAGTAGCAATGACGCTCGCAAGTCCGGCATAGTTCATCTCTGACACTGGGGGGTTGGTTTACCGAGAGTAAAAAGGACATCGGCATGCACGATTGAGATCACCCTCATTGTACTTACCCGACTCCCTGTTAGAATAGTGACGTATTTCATAAACAATGCAGATAGATCCACACATTTTCACGTCAAGGAGAATAGTATGCGAGGAATTATTCTGGCCTGTGTAGCTACTCTGTTATGTGCGGGTTCACTTAATGCCGCAGACCGGCTGGTGTCCCCTAACGGAATTTCCTATTTTCCCGAATACATGACCTGGAAACTCATAGCTCCTTCCTATCGGGAGGACAAGGGCCACATCCGCATCATCACTGGCAACGGGATTGCTGTTGCGGCGCTGCAGGCCGGCAAGAAGCCGCTCCCCGATGGGAGTGTACTGGCCAAGGTGGCCTGGAAAGCAGAGAAACATCCATCTTTTCCGGTTGCCACTGTACCGGGTGCTTTCGCTCAGGTCGAGTTCATGGTTAAAGACTCCAGGAAATACAAGTCTACCGGCGGTTGGGGTTTTGCCCGATTCGTTGGTAACGATCTGAAACCCTATGGCAAGGATGCCGGTTTTGTCAGTGAATGCTTCGGGTGCCACATTCCGGTTGCCAAAAACGATTACCTATTCACCAAACCTGTTAAAACCCCTTGAACTCAGTATGATAGCAATGTAGTTGGGCAGATAATGAGTCTCGATCTCTCGAAAGAATATGAAACGCCTGTCAATCTGGTGGAGGTTTGATGATGCCTCAGTGGTTCATGTTTGTGATCATTGGATTATTTGGAGGTGTGACATCGGGTCTGTTCGGTATCGGTGGAGGCATAGTGATTGTCCCGGCACTCATCTACTGGGCCGGGTTTTCACAACACAGGGCAACCGGGACCAGCCTGGCTGTGTTGCTCCCTCCGGTCGGCCTGGCAGCAACGCTTGAATATTACCGCAACGGGAACGTGGACATCAGGGCTGCCATGCTTATCGCAACTACCATGTTAGTTGGCGCCTGGGGAGGTGCGTTTCTCGCAAACCAGATCAAGGGACCTCATCTCCGTCTCCTCTTCGGAGTGTTCATTACCGGAGTCGGTATGTATCTGATCTACGGCGCGTGCAAACGACTCAGCTGGTTGTGAGATGTGCGGCAATGGTCCGTTATTGTCTTCCAAGCACAGATGGAGGAGATCGGGAATTAAAACGGCACGCCGGACTCGACAAAACTGATGAAGAGCGGCACCGCCGAACAGGAGCAGAAGGGGGTCACGATGCCCCAGCAGCGCGGCCAGGATGTTGCCGATGTATTCCCGCTTGTGGGAAAGGATG
>JACAAY010000182.1 GCA_013377095.1 Desulfuromonadales bacterium | reverse complement strand
ACGTAACTACCTGATTAACCGTTCTCACAACTTCATAACTGCGGAAGATGGGTTAGACCAGATGAGCTAATCGGCATGTTTTTTGATTGCATCCGAACTACACATGCAGACTCTACAGCAAAGAAACTATTAACTGCCATAATTGTGATACAGTTTCATTTAAATTCGCCCCCAATCCCTCATATCAGGAGAACATCAACATGACAGATGAGATTTTAATCAGGATTGGAAAAATGACATCGCTTCTCTTTTGCGCATTGACGCTTGTGCTGGCAGTTACCACATCAGGCGCCTTATGTGATGAAGTGAAGTCTGCCCCCACCTTCCCTAGCAAAGAGTCACTCGCATTGGGCGAAAAAATGTACCGCGAGGGACTGCTCCCCTCCGGAAAGCCAATGCAGGCCAATATAAAAGCCGATTCGTCAGTACCCGGTACCACCTTTACCTGCGTAAGTTGCCACTTGCGCAGCGGACTGGGTTCATTTGAAGGAGATATCTATACCACTCCGACCAACGGCAGATCTCTGTACAATCCCCGCGGAGTGCCCTTGCCGGAGCGCGGCATGGCCACCTATAAAAATGGAGTTAAAATCGAGGCCACTCCTCCCCGCCTTCCTCCCGCTCGACCGGCATACACCGACGTCACTCTCGCTGAAGTTCTTCGGACCGGCAAAGACCCTGCCGGCAGGGTCCTGGACGAATCCATCATGCCACGCATTGACCTTTCCGAAGGTGACATGGCGGTTCTCATTTCATATTTAAAAAATCTTTCAACTGATTTTTCACAGGGTGTGGATGGTACGTTTATGCGCCTCGCTACCATAACATCCGACGACGTAACCGCCGCTGACAGAGCCGCCATGTTGACCCCCATGGAAAACTTCATCGAAAACATGAATGGCCTGGAAAAAATGTATAAGGAAAATGCCCGCAAGCTGCGGGCTAGCTTTGACAAAATGCCGTTCCGACGATTGCAGCTCTCCCACTGGACACTCAAGGGACCAGCAAATACATGGCAAAAGCAATTGGAAGAATACTACCGAAAGGAACCGGTCTTCGCACTGGTTGGCGGAATTGTTACCGGCGACTGGAAGCCGATCCATGATTTCAGTGAAACCAACCGGATCCCCTGCATCCTTCCGACGACAAACTTCCCCGTTATCTCTGAAACTGACTGGTATACCCTTTATCTTTCAAAGGGGTTGTATCAAGAGGGTGAGAGTGCTGCCAGCTATGTACACGGTCTTAAAAACACTTCCGTTGAAACAAACATCGTCCAGATTGTACGGAGTTCTCGTGAGGGTCAGGCGCTCTCATCCGGATTCACAAAAACATGGCAGGAACTCGGTCACAAGTCGCCACGCACCATTATTCTGAAAGTTGGTGAGCCTTTAACCAGGGACTTTCTTCAAACGATCTTGACCAAAGAACGACCAACAGCTCTCATGCTTTGGTCAGGACCCGACGATCTATCTCTGCTGGAAGGTATTGCATCGTCGCCGCACGCGCCCAGGGCAGTAGTAGTTTCATGGGGCTATCTCGGCAAAAGCATCTGGTCAATCAGTGAGCAGGCACGGGAAATCGCCTACATTACCTACCCGTACCGAATGCCGCAGGATGAAACTAAATATGCCGTTGACATCGACCGTTTAAAACACTTGAACAATGTCAAAGACGCTCAGCTGATTACACTAATAAAAACATATTATGCCCTGGGAGTTTTGAGTCAGGCAATCAGCAACATTAAGGGCAACTATTACCGCGATTACCTATTGGACGTAATAAGCATGCAAACGGATCTTGAGTCTCTGTTGTATGAGCGGGTGAGTTTTGGCCCCGATCAGCGATATGTTTCGAGAGGTTGTTATATTACCCGGATTGCAAAGGGCAACAAGCAGGAGCTTATAAAAATGAGCGACTGGATAACTCATAATTAATCACTAAGCTACAATAGTATCATTTTGAGACAGCTTTTTCTTTCTGAGACACCATTTCCCCCCTAAGTCAAAGACTACTGACATACAATTCAATAAATCTGAATAGTTCGGCCAGACACATTAAAACAATGTTTCTGGCCTTTTTTTTGCACCCATTGTGACTAAATAATCCCACCTTACTTTCAATTTTGTCTGAAAGGCGATCCCATGAAAAAGCTTATGACAAACATATTGTTGCTTCTGTCAGTCCTACCAGGATTAGCTGTTGCCAGCGAAGATTGTATGATGGTCGATTTTCCCGATCATGTTGAATTGGTTTGTACGGGCGACGGCGTGAGAATTTCCGAAAGCGATCAAAATCTGCTGAGGAACAAGTTAGCACCCCTACCCCTCGCAAATATGAATACGAGTCAGTCGCCTCCAGTTGAAAAAAGCACACCAACTCCAAACAGCACAGCGGAACCGCTCAAACCCGAGGAGATGGTAATTGTTCCCAAATCGCTTCAGATCAGAATGGATCGAGCGGCACAGACTATGGAACGGATGCGATTGCAGAAATTGCAGCGCAACACCGACCCATCGTTACCGCACATTGCACCATCACCCTGAACCGCTAATTGTTTAAAGCTTGGAGCAGATAGGCACCATTAGATACCACGCTAAGCTTTCGCGATTTCAACACTGTCCCATTAGGACCACACCATAGGGTCGCACACCACAAAGGAGACTACCATGAGACATCCGCCCCCTACCCCTCAGCGAACCAGGCCGCTACGGCACTGGCTACGGGCAGCAGCCGCAGCATTGCTCATGCTCGCAGTCGGTTCAACCTCGTTCGCGGCACCCACAACGCTGCCTGACCCCCCCGGACTCGTCGGCGGGTACAGTAAATCCCTGCTGACACCGGAGTCACAGGGGTACGGACTGCCGGGCTTTGTGTGGCAGAACGTGGTCCCTAATGCCCTGGCTGATTATTTCACCTATCAGCCTTTGACCAATGCCAACGCCGTATTGGCAGGCTTTCCTTCAACCTGTGGCCGTTTGCCGGGAGATGCAACCAGTACGGAAGATTGTTATATTATTACCGCCCAACGTTTCAGACAGGGGCTTTCAGTACTGGGTGGGCCGGGATTGGTAGACGCGAACGGCGCTCCCTTTGGCCCAGGAAACCCCAATGTATTGCATCAGCCGCTCACCGAGGTATACGGATATGGCACCGGTCCCAACAATGCCCCCGCAGCAGGGCCATTTGCCGCAACCGGAGCCCACCACTGGCCGGCCATGACCCTCAAAGGGACGAAGGGGCGTCCGGTTCGTGTTGCCTGGAACAACGAGCTGCCCAATCAGATCATCCCCGGCTTTGATGCCACGGTTGATTGCGCCGAAGCCCTGTACTGCTATCCCTACAATCGTTTGGTAACCCATGTTCATGGCGCGCATACCGGACCGGAGAGCGATGGCTGGACGCGGGGCTGGTTTACTCCCGGCTTCAATATTACCGGCACGGTTGGTCAACCATCAACCGCCGTGTTCCCCGGACCGTTCAATGGCGGCACCCCGATGAGCCAGACCTATCAGGGGTGGATCTCCACCAGCGCTGCTGTAGCCACCAATGCCTATCAGTATGGGCCTGAGGGAACCTATTATTACCCCATGGACCAGGAAGCCAGCACCATCTGGTACCACGACCACGCCATGGGTGTTACCCATCTCAACACCAACATGGGTCTGGCCGGTTTCTTCCCGATTACTGACGATAATGAAAAATGCATGCAGGGGATTTCCACTCCCCTCTGCACCGGCGCGGCGCCTTCTCCTGCTGCTGCCAAGATTCTGCCGACATCGCCCTTTGAATACGGCTATGCTCTGCAGGACCGAATCTTCGACACAAATGGCCAGTTTGCCATGCCGGATAGCAAGGTTATCCATCCCCTGGATGTGGGTACCTGCAGCCCTGTAAAACCGACCGTGCTGGGTTGTTCCCATACGCCGCTTTTCATGTATTCCACACCGACGGTTGCCGCAAACCCGTTGAACAGCGATCCGGGCCATCTGATCCCCTATGTTGCGGCTCCCCAATCCTGGCCAACGGGCTGAATGCCAACGCCCCCTTCCTGGCAGACAGCGCGACACTTGAGTATTTCGGCAACATGCCGATTGTGAACGGTGTCGTGTACGCCAAGGAAACAACCGAGCAGCGCGTCGTGCGCATGCGCTTCATCGGCGGCAGCGACTCACGCACCTGGGTCATGCGCCTCAAGATCAAACCCGCCGTCCCGCCCGCACCCGGCACTCCCGACAGATACCTCCCCTTCTGGCAGATTGCCTCCGAGCAGGGCTTCCTGGCCAAACCGGTCATGCGTGAGCACATCGTCCTCATGCCCGGAGAACGCATTGACGTACTGGTCGACTTCAAAGCCACCGCAACCATCGTCGATACCAATGGCGTAGTGACGGCAGGCGCAGGCCCTGCAATCGGCGAACAGGTTATCATGGAAAACTGGGGCACGGACGCTCCCTATGACGGCACCCCCATTCCAACGGTAGCAGTCTCCCTGGCTGATCCATTTCTGGTTGCGGCCCGCGCGGCACTTCAGATACCTGAAATTATGGCGTTTGATGTCGTTGCCATTAATTCAACGCTCACACCGCCCGCAACAATTGCCGATGTGCCTTCTCCGACAGCGGCCTGGGCCACAGCCACCACACTCAACACGATCCCCAACATGCAGTTAAATGCCAACCTTAACCCGGAACCACGCAATGTTTCCCTGGTGGAGATCCAGGACCTCTATGGCAGGACACTGCCCACCATCGATGGTCGCGGCTTTATGACCACACCGCAAACCGAGATGATCAGCCTCAACCAGACACAGGTGTGGGACATCGTCAACACCACAGTTGATGCGCACCCGATTCATTTGCATCAGGTAGCCTTCCAGACCCTCGGCCGCTTCATAATCAATCAGGTTCCCGTTTTTGCCGCGCCGGGAATTCCTGCCGTCGACCCGCTCACCGGCCTGAATGTGATGGCACTGGATGTCACCTACCCATTGGCAGTATTTCCGTACACTCCTGTTTCCTATGTCGTTGATCCGCTTTTCCCGACAATGATTCCTGCCGATCCTTGGGAATCCGGCTGGAAAGACACTATCACCTGTCCTCCCGGTCAGGTAACGAGGGTTATTGCCAAGTTTGACCTGGCCGGCCAATACGTCTGGCATTGCCACATCCTGTCGCATGAAGAGCATGACATGATGCGGCCGATGAAAATTGCTCCGGCGATAAACACACCGAACATTACAGCCAGCACCCTGTCCACAACAACCGGATCGGCCGTAACCTTCACCTCTTCAGCAGCCACAACAGGCGCAGCAACACCACTTGTCGGCGCACAGTATATTTTCGAGTATCAGCCGGTCACCGTTCCCGCCAGCACATCCTGGACGGAACTGCCCACATCCGCATCTAACGTTGCCACCATCACCTTCCCGACAGCCGGGACCTTCAATGTGCGCGTTAAAGTCACCGACCCTGCGCAGAATTTTGCCGACAGCCTCTATTCCAACCACGCCGGTAACCTGGTGGTATCCATCGCTCCCAACTTCACTATTACGGTGACCCAGGGGATCAACGGCACCATCACCCCGGCGGGTACGCTTGGCGTCGTCACCGTGGCCAGCGGAGGCAGCCAGACCTTCACCGTCACCCCGACGGGGTCTCTTGTTGTTACGGATGTATTGGTTGACGGTGTATCAGTTGGTGCGGTCAGCAGCTACACCTTCACCAATGTACTTGCGAACCATGCAATTACTGCCACTTTTGGTGCGCCCACTAAAGCCACCATGGTTACACCGGCTAACAATGCAGTTCTTGCAGGCACAAGCCAGACCT
>JACAAY010000181.1 GCA_013377095.1 Desulfuromonadales bacterium | reverse complement strand
GACGGGATGTTCCTGATAGTTGTCAGGCGGTAGCCAATTGTCCTCGGGGCCGACAAAGGTCTCGAAAAACGCCCAGGTCTTCCGGGCAAGCTTTCGCAGGAAGAGGGTCTGCTTCTCCGTCAGGTGTTCCTGGCTGCGTGCGAACGGCCGGCTGATCCACCAAGCAAGTGCGGGGGAGGCGAACCACAGGCCCAGTATGGGGCCGGCCACAGCCAGCACTGCCGGGTTTTTAATTGCGAGTGTGACCAGAGTGACAGCGGCCACAGCCGGTCCGGCCCACATGCTTCGAAACGAACCGACCAGGTCCGTGCGGCCTGTGCGATCCGCCTCATCAGATGGATTCCATTGCAGCAGTTGCCGGTGCGTTATCATCATCCGGCAGGTGGTGCGCAGTATGGCATCCAGGCTGAAGAACGCTTCATAGGGCAGGCATACCAGCGTGAATGCATCCTGAGCGAAGTGCTGTCTGGCCGAGCGAAGCGCGGCAGCCAGGTGTTGGCCGAGTGTCACATCGTAAGGTTTCTGGAGCAGATTCAGAAGCGATGCTATCAGGGAAGGTATCAGGATGATGCCGATTGCCGCCAGGGTCCAGAACCAGGCCGATGGCAGCACGGTCCAGCCCAACAGCAGTAGCAGTGTTAATGCCGCTGACGTCAGGCTGCGCCGCAGATTGTCGAAGATTTTCCAGCGGGACAGCAGCGAAAGGGGGTTTTTTAGTTGGCTACCATCGGGGCCGGGAACGCCCGGAAGCAGCCAGCGGGCAATCTGCCAGTCGCCGCGAATCCAGCGATGCCTTCGGCTTGCATCCGCACTGTAGCGGGATGGGTATTCCTCGTACAGCTGCACATCACTCAACAGCCCGGCACGTGCGTAACATCCTTCCAGAAGATCGTGGCTGAGGATCCGGTTTTCAGGAAAACGTCCGCCCAAAGCCCGTTCGAATGCATCAACATCATAAATGCCCTTGCCGATGAAAGAGCCTTCTCCAAAAAGATCCTGATATACATCGGAAACGGCTCGCGTATACGGATCAATGCCGATCTCACTGGCGCACATGCTTGAATAGCGTGACCGGTTCGTGCCGGACAGGCTCACCGCCACCTGTGGCTGAAGTATGCCGTATCCTGCGGTGACACGCAGTTGTTCTTCGTCATAGTGTGCCCAGTTAAGCGGGTGCGCCATGGCGCCCACAAACTGCCGCGCCGAATCTCGTGCCAGTTGCGTATCCGTATCCAGGGTGATGACGTATTTCACGTCAGGTAAGGCCGCGGTGTTGCCGACGACAAGCGAGAACGCTTCATGTGACCCACCGCGTAAAAAACCATTCAAGTCCGATAGTTTACCGCGCTTGCGCTCGTATCCCATCCAGATCCGGTCCAGGGGATTCCAGAGGCGCGGCCGATGAAACAGGAAAAAAGTATCACTCTCCGGACAGCGGTACGTTTCATTCAGTTGATCAATCCTCTGCTTGGCCAACAGCAACAGAGGTTCGTCCTCCGGCAGCGTTTCTTCCATGGCGTCGCGAAAATCAGTCAGCAGAGCAAAATGAATGTGATCACCCCGATTTGCCAGGCAGCGGACCTCCAGCGCCTTGATCAGGTCCTCAATGTTTTGGGGACTCGTGAGCATTGTCGGCACCACAACCAGAGTTCTCGATTCCTGCGGAATTCCCTTGGAGAAGTCCATACGCGGTAGCGGGCGCGGCGTTGCCAGCAACGTTGCCAGCCAGTTCACCAGGGCAATTGCCAGATGGGCGGCGCAGAGGAACGAGAGCGCTCCGAACAGCCCAAGCGCCCAATTCTGCAACCCGCCGGCAGAGGCTTTTGCCGTGAAAGGTGCGGCAATACACAGAGTCAGCAGCAGGATGCTGCCCCCATACAGCAGCAACGGAGAACGACTGCAGGCTTTGCGCAGCGTTGCGGCCAATGATAAACGCACCTCCGCCCTGTGTTCGAGCTGCGCCAATCCTTCGCCGATCAGGTAGTAACCGACGTGCGCCGTGCGGTCGTCCCCACCTTTCAGAGCCACACCCTCATGTGCCAGCTGGATCGCTTTGAGCGCCACCTCGTTCTCCGAGTACGGACTGCTCTTTGCGATCTTCTCCACAATGTGGCGATAGCGATCACGGGTTGCAAAATCCATTTTGTCATAGACATCACCAGGATCATTACCCAGAGTCTGCTCGACAGAGCTCATGGATTCGACAAATTCGCGCCAGTCCATGGCACCCAGGAAACGGAGGCTGCCGATGCTGTTGCTCATGGAGATCTGGTCCGCAGCCAGTTGCTGGTTTTCAGAACGCACCAGATGCTCGATGGTCAGACCGGACCCGGACAGTTGCTGTTCAATCCAGGTGAGTGGCAGGGATAACGAAGGATCATGGCCATGCAGGCGGCGCGTGAACTCAGCAACAAACGAGCTCACCATTGGCGGTGTCGAGCGCGCCATGTCGGCGATTGCCAGAATCAGACTGTTCGGGTCCTTGGCAGCAATCTCCGTCATCTTGTCGGCCCAAAAGTCGGCCAGGTTTCGATCAATCCTGTGGGCGGTGATCCGGGCGGCAACACGTCGCAGATTTTCGATCAGAGCCAGACGCAGCATGATGGGAATGGCCCACAGTTCGCCCAGTTTCAGGATGGCCGCAGACTGATAGGCGGCTACGAAGCTGCTGAGGTTTTCCGGATCCACCCGGCCATCGCCGTGGGAGATCGTCTCCAATGCAATGTCATATACACGTGGAAGCCCTGCAGATGGGCCGTTCTGCAAGCGCGGCAGTTCACGGCTATACCCTTTCGGCAAGTGCTGCTTGGCAGTACGAATCTGTTCCTCAATTAGATAGAAGTTGTCGAGCAACCATTCACCGGCCGGTGTGATCCGGATGTCCGATTTGACGTCCTCTGTCAGCAGTTTGTAAATTTCAAGCAGGATAGTTTCATTTTCGGCCAGTCGGGCCAGCAGGTGGTCCTGATGATGTCCCGGCTTCAACTGGTGCATATTCGCAAGGATTTTGCCATGCTGCTCCATCTGGTTTGCGCTGAACAGTTCCGATCGCAGGGGCGTTTCATCGCCGGCGCAGGTTCTTTTCAGGTTGTTTTCGCAGAAAAGATTCCTGAGACCTGACAACGTTTCGCGAATGGTCGTGCTGCTCATCTTCATTGGTTGTGTCTCCTCCTGCCTGAGTGTAACGAGCGGCAGGCGACGGTAGTATCAGGTGAATGCTGCGTCAATGCATACTGACAGGTAAACGTGACCACTGTATCAGCTGGTCATAAGCCAATTGTTGGCCGCTTTTTGACAGTTTTCGAGAACATCATATGAAGCGTTCTCATGACCGTAATTCAGTGTTCTAACCGTTTTTCTGACCGGCTTTCGTTGCAGTGCGGGTTCTTTCCTTCTGTTGCGCCCCGAACTGCAGGAAGTACCTGTAAGCGGCATGGCGTTAATGACTGCGGTTCGGTAAAGAGATTCGAGGCCGAAGCGCGTGTTTGTAATTATTTTGCTCGTAATACCGGGTAAATAGCTGCCGTTGTAGAGTGATTTGGCTCTGCGTAGTTTTTCAAATGCCGCGTCTCGATTGCCGCGCGACAAGAAGTTAAGACCCTCCAGGGCGCTCGTGTGAAATTCAAAGGCGTCCACATGAATGCGCTGAAAGTCGATTCTTATTCCCTCGTGACTTGTAATGAGCGGGTTGAAGCCAAACTCCTCAATCAGAAAGCTGCTGAGAGGAACGATACTGTTTTTCTCCAGACGCTGCCTGCTGGCTAGTGATTCCGAAACGCCCAACAGGGAGCGGCAGATCCGGTCCCAGGTGAAGTTAATGGCCAATGGCGAAAACAATGAGCAGAAAAGAACTTTTGCAGCTTTATCTGGCCAGGTTGAGGCAATGGGTTTTCCATCGGCAGATATGTTGAAGCTGCCCAGTGTCTGGATTTCTATCCGGGTGTCAGGTGTATTCATGCGATTCTCCCTTACAGAGTAGATAACAACTCCCCTTTCGAAGAAGCACGCCAGTACTCATGTGCTTTTTGATGGTAAATCGCAACTTGCGTGCCAGGGAATACCTGCGGATACTGCACGGGTAAGGTTCTGATTGTACGGGTTAAAATGGAAGGATGGTGGGTGAGCCGAAGGAAAAGCCGTCAGTGGCATCCGTCATATGTAACGTAACTGTCATGGGTGACGGATTATGCTGGGACAATCATTTGTACATTTGTATGTGTTTATATTGGGTTGGGAGTTAGGAATCATGCCGCACTGACGAATATTACATATGCATTGTCAATCATCTACAGTCGGAGCATCGCTGCTTCGCCTGCAGATGATTGCTATGCGTTTCTGTTTTTTTAGTCACTTTACTTCACGATCACCCGATCCATAACTACGCTGCCGGAGCCAATCGTGAATGTGCCTTGCAGTACAGTAAAGCCGCTGGAGCTTCTGGAAAAATCTGGTAAATAGCCTCCACTGAGTACAAGGGGCTTACTGATAGCGGAGCTGATGGGCAGCACATCTTCCAAAAGCTTAATGATTGTTGGAGAACCGGATGCAGCAGTATAGGCATCTGCAAAACTTGTATAGCCAGTACTGTTGATCATTGCCTTGGGTGCGGCGATAAAGGTAGCGGTTACGGATTTGGCGCTGTTCATGGTAACCGGACAGCTTCTTGTTGTATTCGTGCAGTCCCCGGTCCAACGGGAAAACGTTGAGACTGCATCTGGTGTGGCAAGCAGGTTGACCGTTATACCGGTTGTGAATATCTGCGACAGGCACGGTGAGCCTGAAGTGCATGACATGTCACTGCTGACGGCTCCGCCCCCAGTTCCTGCAAAAGCCAGGGTGAGCGGCAGACCCAATGTAGCGGAACAACTGGCCGAAGCCCCACCGTTACTTGTACTGCATGTCCAGCTCCACGGCCCACTGCCGGTGACGTTTGATGTGACGCCTGACAAACAGAGGTTACTGGTTGGTGCACTGGTAAATGCTTGTTCATTGCTGCTGCCGCAGATTCCGTTAACTGGAGTTGCAGATGTTGTAAAGACGCCGCTTCCTGCTGTTCCGGCATAGACTGTCTGGGGGGGGGAAGGGTCAATGGCAAAGCTATTGATGTCAGTGTTGATTCTCATCCCGTTGTTGACGGCACTCCAGCTTATTCCGCCGTTCGTTGACTTGAAAAGTCCGCCACTATTCGTAAAACTGGATGTCCCGGCATAGATTGTCTGGGTGGTGGATGGATCAATAGCCAGGGATTGGACTATTGTACCTGTCATACCGTTGTTGACTGTGCTCCACTGTGTCCCGCCGTCCACGGTTTTGAAGACGCCGCCATTTGTTCCGACATAGATCGTCTGGGGGGTGGAGGGATCAATGGCCATGGAGTAAATGTATGTGTCCATCAGCCCGGTGTTAACAGTGCTCCAGCTTGTCCCGCCATTCGTCGACTTGAAGACGCCACCGCCAAAAGTCCCGGCATAAACCGTCTGGGGGGTGGAGGGCACAATGGCCAGGGTTTGGACGATTATGCTTGCCAAACCGGCATTGACTGAGCTCCAGCTTGCCCCACCGTTTGTGGTCTTGAAGACGCCACCGCCATTTGTTCCGGCATAGATCGTCTGGGGTGAGGAAGGGGCAATGGCCAGGGTTTGGATGATAGTGCTTGTCAGTCCGTTGTTGATTGCGCTCCAGTTTGTCCCGCCATTTGTGGTCTTGAAGGCGCCGCCACCATTTGTCCCGGCATAGACCGTCTGGGCGGTGGACGGATCAATGGCCAAGAACTGGATATATGCACTCGTCAGCCCGGCGTTGACGGTGTTCCAGCTGGCCCCGCTATTTGCGGATTTGTAAACGCCACCGCCATATGTTCCGGCATAGACCGTCTGGGTGGTGGATGGATCAAT
>JACAAY010000180.1 GCA_013377095.1 Desulfuromonadales bacterium | reverse complement strand
GAGGTAAACCATGAAAACAAGTGCATTGGTAGTAATGTCGGCGTTCCTGATGTCTGCAGCGGTTCCAGTATTTGCCATGACCCACCAGGAAAGGCTGGCCTGTGCGATGACAGCCGGTAATTGTCTGGATGACGAAAAGAATCTTGAAAAGCAAAAGATAGAGATCAAAAATGAAACAGACAAAGGTTCGATCAACTCTTCGGATGAGATAAAAAAACCGGAAAAAAAGCTGAGAAATACCATGGAACGTCTCGACAATATTAAAGGCTAGTAGATCAACCAAGACAAACAAGACAAACAAGACAATGGACACCATCGAGAGTGGGTCCTGCAAAGGGACCCACTGTCTCACAAACTAATTTGGAAATAGAAAAATAACAAACAACTATCCCTAGCAACCCATAGATACAGATTCATGTACAGATTCATGGATATACAGCCCTGTTACATCAAATACCAAGAGAGGTACATTATGAGCGACAAAAAAACGTTTATCCGAGATGATGTTGTGGCGGAGATAAAGAATAAAGCCAGGGGGGACATGGAGTTCAAAAAGATGTTATTTGCCAATCCCCAGGAGGCGCTCGTCCAATTCGGTTTTGTCATTCCGGGTTCTTCCGGTGATGGCAAGGATTACCAGGAAACTTTGTACGCGATGGTTGACCGGGCAGATTTTTATAGATGGTTTAGCACAGAAATCCTGAATGAATTTAGGGAGGAAACCATTACAATGACCCCGGGTCCGTGTGTAACCGCTACCGAACATGAAGATGTGGCTTGGGATTTTGAGGTTACGACATATAAATCTAAACCTGATTAGCGCGATGGAGTCACTGTCACGACACTTTGTCTAGGAATGTCGGGCACTGGTTTATGCGCTAGTGGGATGTATGTGAGGCAAAGTACAGCAGAATGCCGCCATCTTGGCAACCAACAAAGTAAAACCGCCCCAGCATGACCAGGGCGGTTTTTTATTGAGCCAACTCATTCGGTTTGAATTAGTCCGCCCGTTGGCTTTTCTGCACTTGTTCGCGGAGGTGTGCGGACCAGTAGCAGGGAACGCCCGGCCGCGGATCGGGTAATTAATGCAACTCCCCCGGGTAACAGCCATCCCTTTTCAATAATACGTCGATTGTTTTCACCATTCTGGCAAGGAAGGGCCTGCATTGTGGCGTCCCGCAGGCATCCACACGGCTTGCTTGACGCCTGGATAATGAAACGTCAGAACCTTTGCCTGTGTTGCCGGAGAAAGCAGGAATTTCTGAAACCTGATCGCGCCGGTTTCATTCACTCCTGGCACATGCTCAGGATTGACAACCACTGATACCATGATCCTTTGCAGCATCGGATCTGCCGTCACGAGTGGCACGAGCTTTCTGTGTGAAGTTATTTGTTCGCGCATGAAAGGGGTGAGCCCCCAAAGAACGTAGGCCTTATGGTCCGCAGCGAGTGCAATCGCATCCTTCTTACTGGTGCCGGAATTGATAAACCAGGAGCCTTTTGAAGGATGTCCCGCAGCGTTCCAGAGGATTTCAGTCAGATACTTTAAACCTTTCGTCTCATTTAGAACATAGGGCGCCTTTGCAGCTGCGATCTTTTGAAATGCCTTCACAAGATCAGTCATGCCACGGACCTTGGCCGGATCAGAAGGGGGGCCAAATAGGCAGAGCTGGTTCGAGAACACGGTCCGCGGCCACAGGCCGAAACCCTTGACTACAAAGTCTTCGACGTCGCGGTGGCCAAAGTGAGAGATGACAAGATCGTACTTGCCCTCTTTAGCAGGGTCATAAGGCTCATCATCCCTGATCAGGATGACATTGAGTCCTGTTTCAGCTTTAAAGGACTCAACCAGGGCCGGCAGTAATCCACCCTCCACGGATGTGGATACGCTGGCAACACGAACAATACCCGTGTTTACAGCAACGACAGTGTTTTTGATAACCGCGTCGGTCGCCAGTGCTGCTGAACCTGCCAGGATAGCGGGTACGATCGCGAGCAGCGTTGTTGCAAACTTGAGAAGCATCCTCCTGGGAATAGATACATAATCAAATGACATGGATACCCTCCTAATGGCTAACCAATGATTGGCGCAGGTGAGAATAGTTCACAAGCCCCTCTTCCGCAGTTTGCTGTTGATATGTGGCAAATTCGCGCTGTCTGTCTGACGATTCTTGAACAATTTCAGGTCCTGTTCTCTGAAAAGCAAATGTAGTGGAGCCCCCCCCTTGCAGCAAATGGCGGCTCTTGCCATAATCCTGCCATGTTCTCCGCCGAAACTGCAAAACGAAAAACGGCGCTGACTATGATTGCTGGACTCTGGTGGAATCCGTCCGCACCACACGCGGTCCCCGTCAGCACATTGTTGCTACCATCGGCAAGCTTCCAGGGCTTGACCGGGATGAACGTATTGGCTGGGACGAGATTGGCCGAATTCTTTCCGGTAAGCCACGGCCAACTTTCATAGGGAATGCTTGGTTGAAATAGGATGAAATAGAAAGGGCCTCTCGAAATAAAGAGACAATATTTGTTTAACATTATTGCCCGCATACGTTTTTTGTCACTTCTCCCGTCTCTGTTCAACAAACACTTTCATAACCTTCAAATATCATTACTAAATAAATATACACCATCTTGGCACACACCGTGTATAAATTTAAAACGCCGTTTCGGTATTATTGTTTTTAGTGGGTGTTCTGCACGAGGAGGTGTGTCATTAAGCTGATAGAAACCGTTATTAATCGATTCAAGCTGGAAGAGGTACGAATCGCCCTTAATGAAATTGGTGTCGAAGATTTCAAGGAAATAGATGTCATTACCCTTGGACATCAGAAGCGGCAAGTAAAAATCTCACGCGGAGCCAGGTTTGTGGCGAATCTCTTTGAGAGGGTGAAACTGCAGATAGTTGCGGCGGATGATTCGGTGGGAAAAATTGTCGAGGCTATCGGATCTATTGCCAGGACCGAGCGTAAGGAAAATTGCCGTATCGCAATAAGACCATATTAGGACAGAAAGAAAATCCCCTTTCACCTCCCTGAGCCGTTTTACCCTTTCTATCCATCACAGCATAAGCCCCATGCCGTAAAAACCAGCATACTACGCGACGCGCGCGGCTCCAACCGTCCTGTGCTGCCAGTATTCAGGCTTTACCGGCCGAGCCCAACACGGCTTCATTCTTATGTCTGATCAGCTTGACCAGTTCCTTGCGCGCTTCCCCCAAGTATTTACGCGGATCGAACTCCTTGGGATCTTTGGCAAAGCACTCGCGAATCTTGGCGGTAAACGCCAATCGCCCGTCTGAGTCGATATTGATTTTGCAGACCGCGCTGGCGGCAGCCTGGCGCAACTGTTCTTCGGGGACACCTACGGCGCCATCCATCTTGCCGCCGTAGGAATTGATCATCACCACATACTCCTGGACAATCGACGAAGCTCCATGCAGCACAATGGGAAAACCGGGAATGCGTTTTTCGCACTCATCAAGGATGTCAAAGCGGAGCGGCGGAACCGACTCCCCCGGTTTGAGCTTGAACTTGTAGGCCCCATGACTGGTGCCGATGGAGATGGCCAGGGAATCAACACCGGTCTTTTTGACAAAGTCCTCCACCTGTTCCGGCTTGGTGTAGGTAGAGTGCTCAGCCGCGACCTCATCCTCGATACCTGCCAACACCCCCAACTCACCCTCAACGGAAACATCAAACTGGTGGGCATACTCCACTACCTTTTTGGTGAGCGCCACATTTTCGTCGTAGGGGAGATGGGAGCCGTCAATCATGACCGATGAAAATCCGCTTTCTATGCAGGAGACGCACAGATCATAGGAATCGCCATGATCCAAGTGCAGACAGATCGGAATATTTGAGCCCATTTCGCGAGCCATGCGCACCGCACCCATGGCCATGAAGCGCAGCATGGTCTCGTTCGCATAGTTGCGGGCTCCCTTGGACACCTGAATTATGACTGGCGAGTTGGTATCTGCGCAGGCGGTGATAATGGCCTGAAGCTGTTCGAGGTTGTTGAAGTTGTAAGCCGGGATGGCGTACTTGCCAGCCATGGCCTTCTCGAATATTGCTTTGGTGTTGACCAGCCCCAGCTGGCTGTAGTGGACATTCTGCTTTTCCATCGCCCCTCCATTTTGATATGGGTTCATCTTTCAATGCAGCGCGTGTTGATAGTAGCACAAAAGACTATCAGTCAACGTTACGGAATCAGGCCATGGCTGGATACAAACGAATCAATGGATTACCCAATCGCTTTTTCTGACTATTTCAGGATTTTTACCTTTTGACAACTGGACGATGTAGCAGCCTTTCGAAGCATAGCGCTGGTCCGGCCCAAAGCTGAGACGCTCATAATCAAGGCTGTCCTTGTCCGCCAGCATGCCGATGACATCGAAGAGGTAATCGCGGTAGTAGTTGCGCCGAACATGCAGCAGGCTCTCGGACATTTCTTCGATCGTTACCCGCCCCCCCCCGAGACCGCCCGGATTGAAGTTCCGCTTGACTACCTGAAAGGGCTCAAGCAGAACATTGTTGAGGGCATACAGCCGGGTGGATATCCTGCTGCTGCTGACAGGTATTTTTTCGTTCTTGAACACCGAACGGACATAATCCAGGGTAAACTCCGGCACTTGGCTAAGCCGGTATGGATAGCTGATGTAGGTGAAACCTCTGGCTTTCTCAGGGATGGCTTTCACATCCTGCTGCAGCAGGGTGGTGGAGACATAAACCATCTTCGTATCGTCGCTGTGCTCAGCCAGTGTTTCAAGAGCCGGGAGCGTGCCCGAGGCAGTCCAGAGCAGGACGGCGGCCGGTTGTTCCTGGCCGACAAGCCTGCGGAGCTTTTCGCCGCTGATCTTCTGGCCGGCCGGAAGATAGACGCTGACTGGAGCCGGGCGCCCCAGTCCCTGCCATGCCGATTGAAAGCCTTTTGCGACGGCCCGCGCCCACGGAGAATCCTCTACGATCTGGAGAATGGTCCACTTTTCATCCGGATCCAGCTTCTGTGCCAGGTGACGGGCGCTGGCCTCCCCTTCCTGATAGACGCCCTTGTTGAAATAGAGGGTATACCAGTCCGTTTCTGAAACCACCGGAAGGTCGGTGATCGGAAGGAGGCAGGGAATCCTGTTCTGTTCGCTGAATTCGTGCATCGGCTGCCAGTCGCCTTCCGACAGGCCGCCCAACAGGGCAAAGACCGGTTCCTTGCGATAATACTCCTCAAGCTGAGCCCGCCAGGTGTGAGACGGCCCGGTGAGTTCCCAGCGCGAGAGGGTCATCTGGGGATAGTTGATCACGGAATCCTGATTGTTGACTCGCCTGTTGTAGCGCTTCGTTTTCCGGTTGTGGTTCTGCATGACATAGTCGAGCATCGCCAGCATCTCCTTGCGCTGGTCGGCCGGCACATTACCGGCGATGACCGTGGCAAAACGGATGGTCTTGGCATCCACACCCGGGGATACCTCGGCCGAAAGGGTCTTAAGGTAGGCGATCAGGATGGCCATGTCCCGGTCTTCGATAGAGTAGCGCGGCATGACAGCGTTCAGTGGCCTTCCGACCGGATCAATTCCATCGGTCAGAGCCTTCGCCAGGGTCTCGTCGGTATAGGCCGGGCGGTAGATCGGCTTGGGGAACGATGCATCCATCATGTTTTTTTTGGGCTGGTCGGGGTCCGGGGGCAGCATGGGAGGGTATTGATAATAGGGTTTGTACAGCTTGGCACCGTTGGTGGGAGGCGTGAGTACCAGCCCCTCCATGGAACCGATACCGCTACGCAGGTGGCAGCCGACACAACTGAAGGCAGTGCCCGGCACCTTGACGTCACCATTGATGATGGCTGTCACCGGCTCGCCGGAGGGAAACAGGCCATCCCGATACATTCGTTCACCCAAGCGCTGGATTTCTGCCGGCGAAGGTAATGCGG
>JACAAY010000018.1 GCA_013377095.1 Desulfuromonadales bacterium | reverse complement strand
CGGTTAAATGCATACAGACTCCCTTCCCTGAAGGCAGTAGTGGATATGGTCATACACGGGAAGCATCAGGACCTCCCCACCAGCATCAGTTCGACCTCCAGGTCCTCGGGGGCATTGTCCCAGTACAGGGCGATGTTATTCCCTTTCTCGATCAGCGCCCATTGTTCGCAGTTGCTGTCCACGGCGAAGTAGATGGAATATGACCGGCGCGGCAGCTCCTGGGGCGGGTTGGGGAGATGTTCAAGTCCGACCCCCGGCAGGGCGCGGGCTATCAGCAGGGGAAGACGTTCCCGCGAACCCAGTTTGACGACTGTGTCGATTGACTGAATAACCGATTTGGGTTCTTCCTCGGTCCTGAGAACCAGATAAAACCGGTTACGGCTCGCAAAATGAATCGGCTTCATCTCAGCCGCGAAATACGTGCCGTCATACAACAGCTGGATTACATATTCCGGACCGGCGGTTATTTCATCCAGAAGCTTGCCGATAAGCTGCTGGGCCGTTGAAAAACATTCCCACAGATTGCGGTGGTCATACACCGGAAGAGAACTGTCGCCTCCCCCCATCGGCTCGCCCAGGACAGTGATCTTTTCGGAAAAGGAAGAGAGTTCGCCAATAAGTTGCCTGAGATGGCCGTACACACTCCAGGGCTGGACCTGTCTCGTTTCCGTAAGATGGAAAAGTATGGGCACATAGCGGTTCAGGGAGCGGAGCGCCAGCAGATAGACCATATCCCGCGACCCGAACTGGGCGTTCTGGATTCCCCGCTGGCGTTTGTACTCCTCAAGCTGACGACTTCGCGATGCAACCTGGTCCCGGATTTCCTTGACGATCCTCAGCAAAGGTTCCGAATCCATAATTGTGAGTGAAGGTGGGACAAAACGCGGAGACATGACAATCTCCTCCCCCATTCTTTCCAGTTGCGCAATGGGGATCAGCAGATAATCGCCCAACTGTTCCTGTTCAGTTTCCCAGAACAGCTTGAGAATATAGCGCAGCCGTTTCACTTGGCCAGGGGGGCCGCCAGCATGGATGTCTTTCCATTCTTCGGAATCCTCCGGGGCGGTAAAACGGGTGGTCACCCTCGACACATCCTCCAGGGAATCCACCACTGTCACATTTTCTCCCCGGTTGTTCCATTTTCTGAGTCCCAGAAAGATCGTGAACGGTTTACCTCCCGCAACCCAGGCATCCTCGAAATGACGAGGCTCAACAATGGCGTTGCCCGGAAAGGACACGTAGGTTCCGTCGGGAAAGAGGAACTCACCACTTGCCAGCTGGAAAGAACGGGTCCCCAATGACGCATGCTGAATATCCATTTTTCCGACCCCCCAGAAATGGGGCGCCAGATAGTCGCGAAACGGATCGAACAGCATGTGGACACTGCGATCCAGGAGCTGAAAATGGTGGGGTTGGAGAAAAAGCCCCTGATGCCAGAAAATTGGTCCAAAAAAATCCATCATTTCTCCTTGATACTCTGAATTCCTCGGGGTCCCAACTCGATAGTCATACTGAGCGTCTTGGAAAGGGGAAAGAGACGGACAACGTGGTCCTTTTTCATGCTGTAATATCCCGCAACGATCCCCATATACCTGGCTCCCTCGGCATGATCCTGTTTATCGTTGAAAAGTTGGCCCGGCTGGATCACATATCTTTTTGTATAGGCAACGCTCCCGTCAAAGCGGCTGCATTCGGACAAGAGTTTCTCCATCCCACCTCTTTCATCTATCAACTGGTTAAAAGCATTGGGGTCTTTCAGCTGACAGGTGCAAAGGTATATAGTGTGCGAGCTGTTCTGGTAGAGGTTGAGTTGCTGATCTCCCTTTATGCTGAGATCGATTGATTTCTCGCGCCAGGGTTCGCTTTTGGCAGTTCCCGATCCCACCGTTGAACACGAGCAACACAATGATATGCAAAAAACCATCAACAACAAATGTATGCATGATTTCATAACCCGCTCCTTGCCTATTCCGCTTTGTATTTCTTCTGGCATATCTTTTCAAACTCCCTCAACAGTCTTTCCGAAAAACGACCCGTGTCAAACCACTTTCTGCATTCCAGATACTTCCCCTGATAAGCTTCAAATAGCTCCGCCTTACGCATGGGTCCGAAGTTAAGCATCGATTTGGTTGAAGCGGCAATATTCTCCGGATCAAGAGCAACAAGCATCTCGCCGACCACTGACCTGGAGGCCTCCTGAAATGCCCTATGGGAGATCAGAAACGCCTGCTGAATCTGCTCAAGATGCGCTTTCAGGGACGTGTTCCCCCCTCCTCCCTCAATCTGGGACCCGATGACGTGGCGAATGGTTTCAAGTTCAGGCTTCTCTCCCAACAGATTCGAATGAATGACCGCGATAATCTGGTTCAGGGTATCAAAAAGCGTGTTCAGTGATGCGGCGAACTTGGCCGAGACTTCTTTCGAAGAGTGGTCGGAGAGATCAATCCGGGTCCCCGAGAGAAGCGAAAGGACTCGCTCCGTTTCGTCGTGGGCAAGATTCAGGCCCTGGGGCACGGGCATGTTCACGGGGAACTTCTCCAGAAGCTTTTCCAGCAGAGACAACTTCTCGGACAGGGGGGTGTCCCGCAGTTCCCGTTCCAGATACTGCTCCAGGGACTCCTCCAGTGAGGAGGGCTGGGTGTGGCTCAACTTCCTGATTTCCTGTTCCAGGTTATCCAGTGTCACTGTGGCTCCCATGGCTAGTCTTTCCATCCCTTTGACTTGAATCTCGCCTTCTGGGGGTTGAGCATGACCGTCTCAGGCAAGTCATCACCGTGCGCAATGTCTTCTTTCACAGCACCTATTGGACTGCCTTCAGGAACTTTTTTAACCACAATAGTTTCCTCCGGCCGCAATCCCGGAGAGAGAATGATCGTCTGTGGCACGTCATCTTCGACCTCTTCCAACAGCGTGGGCGTTATCGGCTCACTTGTAGCGCGCACCGGGGAAAGCACCACGGTTTCGAGAACAGCACCGTCCCTGAACTGAGAATGCGGGGAGGGCGTCACTATTTCGTTCCTGGCAGAAAGTATCACGGTCTCCGTCCATTCCTCCTCGTCCCTGATTGAAGAAGCCGGAGTATCAATCCGCGCGGATGAGAGAATGATGGTATCCGTCATTTCAGCCGCTTCCTCAGAGCGCTTGGGCAGTGTCTCAACCTTTCCGCTGACACGCCACTTCCCGATGATACCGGTGAGGATCTTATGAATGTTTTCATCCTCGGCCAATTGATAATCCTGAGAAGGCCTTTCGATTGTCAATGACGCATTTCCAAACATGGCCTCCCTCACCTCTGCGCGATATTTTTCGAAGTTCACGAAAAAGGACTCACATGACCACTGCTGGTCAGGATGAGTCGCCGCATGCAAAAGTTCGAAACCCATATCGATGGATTTTTCCCAGAGGGGCACGCGGTTGCGATGTACCGCCTTCCCATCAGGCTCCCAAAATATTTGCTCCGGAGAAAAAACAGGATTTGTGGAGTGAATCGAGGATGGGATTCCCGTGAGTGAAATGTTACCGGAGATTGCTTCTTTCAGGGAGATCATGAGGTCCCTGCTGCTCTGTCTGTTATTGACCAAAAGCGCATAAAACCACAGGAGTGCCGCTTGAAGAAGGTTGGATGACACGGGTGAGGTGAAGAGTTGTGAGACGCCCGAAGGTCTGACGATATCCAGGATCTTTGTTCTGAAATTCCAGAACGGGGGAAGAAACCCGCTCTGTCCGGCGAGCCCGACCCATATCCGATCAATGGTCAATTTCATCTCCGGTTGTCCGGTAATTCCCTGTGGGGGGAATATCTGCCGGAAGACATCACCGAGAAATGATAGTTTCAGATAGAGCACCTCAAGGAAATATCGCTCATCATGAATGGAAAAAAGAGGACTACCCACGAGTCCATTCCTCCGGACCTCTTCCAGACAGCTCACCCTTCCCAACTCGCTTTTCGCGGATAGTGTGCTTATCAGTTCATCAAGAGACGCCCCGGAAACAAGCCGTAAGAAATCCAACGCCGGTAATGAAAGGGAGTCGAAGATCAGGAGGTAAAACGGATAGAACGAAAAGGGGACGATCCTCGTCTGGGACGCGCGGTTTTCGCCGTAACAAGCATCATGATCAGGGCATCGTGTGCACGGGAAACCGCAGGCGGGGTCAGGATCTTTCAGAACATTCCCAAACGAATCTATTAATGCACGCAAATCCTGAAGGGTTTCCTGATCGTCGTGGCCCCGAACGTGAACATAAAAAACGCTCGATCCATGCGTACTGCAGGAAGCGCAATGGAGATAGCGTTTTGTGGAACGTGAATAGGGGTGCAGTCCGGAGGAGAGTAGAAGGGCATCATCCATGCAGAGACTGAGGGAACGTCCGCAGAGAGGACAGGGCGGGTGAAAGAAGAGTTTTCTTGTTCTGCAAAAGAAAAGCGAAGCGAAGAGGTTGGGGAAGCCATCATCGCCAATCTGACCGGCAAAAAGGATCCGTGAACCGTCACTATCCCTATCGGCATGCAGGGCAAACGCACGCTGCCAGGCATCATCGATGTCCCTGTTCGTCAAGGGCCACAGGTCATCCCTTGCAATGTCATAACGATCTTTTTGGAGAAGGAGAAATACTTTTTTCAGCGCGCTTCCGGAGTCGGTAACAAATGATGCCTCAGCAACCCTGGTCAAGGGGTCGGAATCGTGCAGGATAATGAAGGAGGGTGAATTGTCAGGAACCAGCAGATCAAAAGAAGTCAGGGAAAGACCAACTGGAAGGCTATCTATTCGCCCTGCCAAATATGAAAGGAGAGAGCTCTCTCTATTTCTGTCGGTCTGAGCATTCATGAATTAATCACCCGTTTGTTCAGGTCATTACATCGCACAAGAAAGATCAAAATTTATTTTTCAATTTTGACCACAGGGAACCCGAAGACTTCTCTTCGGACGTCCCTGTTTTTTTTGCAACAGCGTTTTCCTGCTCGCGGACGGCTGATGGGGAACCGGACGGGATTTCGGCAACTTCAGCGAGACGCCCCTCACCGAGAAAGCAGAATACCGGTCCTTGGGGAGTAAGGGAAATTATATCATTGAGATCCAAAGGTGCTTGAAAATCTATGGCTCTATCGTTGATCCGTATCTGATTCTGACCTGACAGATCTTTTATCCAGTACTGTCCATGGGAAAAAAGAATCTGCATATGCTGATCAAGGATTGATGGAAGAGATAGAACAAAATCGGACCGCGGATTCGCCCCGAGAATAATGGGGAGTTCCCGGAAGGAACGAATAGCCGGACCATACTGGATGACAAGCGGAACGCTAACCTTTTGCGCTGAAAGCTCAACACGTTTTTCACCACCCAGACGGACATTGACGAAACTCTCGGGGCTGGGCTCAGGCGAAGGCGAAGGAATTTCTTCAATATATGGTGGTGGTTCCGCAACGTGGACACGCGGTGTTTCCTTTGAAACGGGTGTCTGTGCAACAGGCTCGCGAACTGCCTCCATCACCGGTATTTCTTTTTTGATTTCCACCGGTGTATCGGTGATCCTGGTTAAAAAACTTACCTTCGGACCTCCCTCGGAAAACTCCAGAACATCTCCATCCTTGAGAAAAGCTTCCGTAACCTTTTTACCGTTCACAAAGGTGCCGTTGGTGCTGAAATCGGTCAGCTTGAACTGATTCCCTTCACGCACTATTTCAGCATGTCTTCGCGACAGACTGGTCATCTCCACCGGGAAGCAAACGGAAGACCCGGGATTACGTCCGATGGAGATCGTTTCCACTGAAAACTCCTGGATATCACCCTTCAAGGGACCATGGATATGTATCAATTGAACCACTATGGCAAGCGGAGATTTCATGTCAAAAATCCATGTGATTTCATGTTATCTACGTTTCCTCCCTGGCAAGAGACAACCAAACAAACATGCCCTTTTGGGATGACACCATGTCGAAACTCCGGTTTAACAAGCAGAGCAGACAGGACAGTTACCCGGCACAACGGTTATAATTCTTTTAAAACAACTGCTTAAAGGATTTACAAAAAGAGTGTCACTCGGGCATGCCGAAGTAATTCACATGATTGAATAGCATTAATATGGCAATATTAAAACCTGTTCAAAGCAATGTCAAGATGTTTGATTTAGGGCGTCTAAAGCTTATTTTGACTATTTTTTTGGTGAAAGAATAGTTTTGTATCAGTGGCACATGGACTTTGGATCAATCTGTAATTCATACACATTGATTGTAGTAGTATAATTATAGATCAGAGATATTTATACAATAAACCAACCACACGAGAAAAAGATTAACACCCATAAAGCACCACAAATACATTAAGGTATTGCCAGCAAACAAGACCAGTTATCAAGATAGAGAGATTACTATTGCCTCAATTATCCTCAAAAGCGCACCCATATCACACTACCAAGAGCATACTCTATTTTTTACTTGCATCAATATCCTTTCCCTGCAACAATTCTTTTACGGAGGTATTGTTTATGGACGTCAGCACTATTACGGGAACCGCACTATTGATGAAAACCTCTCAGACCCAGCAGGCCATGGAAACCGCCATGATCAAACAGGCGGCGACACAGCAGAACATGATTGCCAGCCTGCTTGAGCAGAATGCCGGCATGACTCCCCAAGCAATAAATACTACCGACCACACCTTTTCAACAATTGTGTGACATTCAGTTTCACAGGCAATAAAAAACCGGCCCATGTGGCCGGTTTTTTATTGTAAATCATGTGTACAAGGCGGCATGGTAGGAACTGCGAACATAGGGGCCACTCTCCACATGACTAAAACCCAGGCCGAGAGCAACGGTGCGTAAATGTTCAAACCGCTCGGGAGAAACATACTCCTGCACCGGAACGTGCCGGCGGCTGGGAGCCAGATACTGACCGATACTGAGATACATGCAACCCGCTTCAACCATATCCCTGAAAACCTGTACAACCTCTTCCTCAACCTCGCCCAACCCCAGCATGATTCCGGACTTGATGCGAATAGCCGAACCCTGTGACCCGCAGAAATGCAAAACCTCCAATGAACGGGTATATTCAGCTTCGCTGCGGACATGGTAAAGACGGGGCACGGTTTCAAGATTATGGGCAATGATATCCGGTCGCGATGCGGTAACCAGAGCAAGACTCATCCGATTTCCCATGAAATCGGGAATCAGCAGTTCAATACGCGTTTCCGGTGCCCTTGCGCGCAGCATCTCAACCGTAGAAGCAAACTGACTCGCCCCGCCATCGGGCAGGTCATCGCGGGTCGGGCTGGTGATGACCACATGGGACAACCCTAACCTGACCACCGCCTCCGCAACTCGGGCGGGCTCATCCATGTCCACCGGCAGAGGAGCAGCCTTGTCCACATTGCAAAACATGCACTGGCGGGTACAGATCTTACCCAGAATCAGAAATGTTGCCTGACCGCTCGAAAAGCACTCTGAGATATTGGGGCAGAGCGCCTGGCGGCAGACCGTATTCAGATGCAACTCCTCCATTAAACGCTGCACATCAGCCTGATCTGCAGGATTGACCCTCTTCCGCAACCAATCCGGTTTGCGCTCCAGCTTCATTCCCCTGCTCCCTCCATGTTCCATCTGTTTGTTCCATATTTACTACATTTAAAGCGGTTAAAGTGACGAAGTTCAACCGGAGAAAGAATATCCCTTACAAGCTCCACCGCAAAACTGCTACTGAACACCGATGCAATTTCCCCATACAGTTGCTCTCTGTCTGGCACCGATCCACACTCAACCAAGCTCACAACGCCCTGTTCGCATCCTGAAAGTTGTTTTCGCATGTACGTCATTCCTTTGGTTGCGTGATTCGTCAAAGGGATCGAACCATGCTGAAAGATAATTTCCCTGCACCGGCGCTGGGCATTGCCACCGATTTTTTTGCCGCTGATAAGAATATCGTAGCTTTCCCGGCCCGCAAAACAGAAATCAGTCCGTTCTCCCAGCCGGGATCCACTTGGCATTACGTCCAGCGCATGCTGCGCATCAAGACCTCGACGACGATAAAATTCGAGCAGAAAGCGAGTCAGTATACGAAATGAATCCTTAATGGACGATGCCGGGGGAATCTGTCCGGGAGAACAGACAATAGAGTAGGTCAATTCATCGGCGTGATAGATGACACCGCCCCCGGTGATGCGCCTGACAATCTGCACTCCATCATCCTGGCAGCGCTGGAGGTTCAATACCTCGTCAACCCTCTGAAATTTCCCCAGGGACAGGGCAGCCGGTTCCCAACCATACAGTCGCAAAATTGGCAAGGATGTTGACGTATCAAACGAACGAAGCAGTGCCTCGTCCATGGCCATGTTGGAGTAAGCATCTAAACAACCGGTGTCTATGAGTCGCCACGTTGGAAAAGCAGATAAATTCATGGGCACAGTTTAACATCAGGCACATAATTCATCCAACTGTTTCAATCCATGCGTTTCATTTGCGTTCACCCTATCAAAATTCCAAACTCATCTGAAAAACATTGCTCAAAATCGAAAGAGAAGTTATTTTATCGCATTAGCAAATACCAAAACAAACACATGCCTATCCTGTCGAAATAATTCTACGTTTAGTGCCAGCACAGAAAAATCTTCGCTAAAGCTTTCACACGAGGTAAAACGTGCCCCGTTTTCATTCTGTATGTGGCGTCTGCGTGCTCTTTTTCGTTCTGTTGCTGACTCTTCCCGCCTGGGGGGAGAGTCAGCCGAAAATCATCGTCGGCGCCGACCACGACAACCTGCCCTACGAGGTTCTGGAAAACGGAACCCCGACAGGATTCAACATCGAGTTAATGCGCGCGGTTGCCAAGGAAATGGGTTTTGAGGCGGAGTTCAGGTTTGATTCCTGGAACAAAGTTCGACGTGATCTGGAACAGGGAAATGTTGACGCCCTGGCCGGGATGTTTTTTTCAGAGGAGCGGAGCAAATCCATCGATTTTTCCGTGCCACACACCATGGTCACACCCGGGCTGTTTGTTCGCACTGACTCGTCCATTCGCACCTTTGATGATCTTCGCGGAAAAAGTATCATCGTCCAGGACAACGACATCATTCACGATCTGTTACGTCACTCCGAAATCACTCCGCATATTATCGCGGTGAAAGACCCCTCGCAAGCGATCAAGTTGCTCGCATCCGGAAAGCATGATTCTGTCCTCACGCCGTCCAAGCTGCAGAGTGAGTATTTTCTCAAAACAGCCGGCATCACCAACATACATGCCGTCATTACCGATCTGCCCCAGTTGCGCTATTGCTTTGCAGTTCGCAAGGGCAACCAGAAGCTCCTCAACAGACTCGACGAAGGCTTGAACATCCTTAAAATCAATGGAACCTACCAGAAGATTTATGGAAAATGGTTTGGTGTCTATGAGAAAAAAAATCTGTGGGAAACCACCAAATACTATGTTCTGGCACTGACACTGGTTGCCGCACTGCTCCTGGCAAGTTTTATCTGGTCACGCTCTCTTCAGAAACTGGTCAGGATTCGAACCGCTGAACTTCTGGAAAACGAGTCCGAACTGAGAAAAGCCCATGCGGAACTGGAACAGCGGGTGACCAAGCGGACCGCCGACCTTGACCTCCTGAATAAAACGCTTGTCAGGGAAATCGCGGAGCGCAGGAAGATTGAAGAAGGACTGCGAACCAGCAATCAGCAACTGGATCTCCTGGCTGATATGGCCGGACAACTCTTGATGAGCGATTCACCCAAAAAAGCATTGGTTTCACTGTGCAGGAGAGTTCTGGATTTCCTGGGGTGTGACGTTTTTTTCAATTACCTGGTTGATGATCACAATCAACGTCTGCACCTGAACGCATGCAGAGGCATTTCGAACGAAGATGCTGCAAAAATGGAGTGGCTGGATTACGGCGTCGGCCTCAGCGGCTGTTCCGCCCGCGACGGATCCCGCATAGTCGTCAACAATCTTCAGGAATCGGATGATCAGTATTCATCGTTGATCAAACCTTTCGGCATCACGGCCTATGCCTGTCATCCCCTGATCTCACACGGACGGACCCTGGGAACACTGGCGTTCTGCTCGCGAAGCAGGGAGCACTTCAACGATGACGATCTATCGTTGATGAAGACGGTCGCCGACCATGTGGCAATTGCCATGGAACGCAATCAGACCAGGGAGCAACTCAAGCAGAGGCAGGAACAGTTGGAAGAGCTGAACAGGACCCTTGACAGGCGGGTGCGAGAGGAGGTCGCCCTGAATCGACAAAAGGATCTCATGCTGATACGGCAGAACCGTCAGGCCGCGCTGGGGGAGATGCTGGATCACATCGCCCACCAGTGGAAACAGCCGCTGAACTCGATCTCCCTGATTATCCAGGATTTGGGGGAATCCTGGTCCAGTGACGAACTGGAAGATGGTAACGTTGAAGAAACCGTGGACAAAACCATGGCGCTGGTTGAGCACATGTCGCAGACCATCAATGTTTTCAGGGATTTTTACCGACCGGAGAAAGAGAAGCAGGTCTTCCGTGTAAAAGAATCCATTGACAGTGCGCTCGCTTTTATCGCGCCGACCCTGAGAATGTATTCCATTGCGATAGAACTTGATGTGGATCCCGAGTTGTCGGCATTCGGTTATCCAAAGGAATACGCACAGGTCCTGCTCAATATTCTGGCCAATGCCAGGGATGCGTTCAAGACGAGAAAGATAGGGCAGCCAAGGATGTGCATAAACGCTTTCAAGGTAAACAATACATCCACTGTAACCATAACAGACAATGCCGGCGGCATCCCCGAATCCATCATCGACAAGGTTTTCGACCTGTACTTCACGACAAACGAAGCACAGGGAGGCAGTGGAATCGGCCTCTACATGTCAAAAAACATCATCGAAAAAAGCATGGGCGGAACCCTGGATGTCGTAAACACGGACAGTGGCACCCAGTTCAGGATAGAGGTTGCAGTAGCATGACCTGGTGGCAATCTCCCGTCAGACCCTCACCGTGCCCTCTCCCCTTCGCAACATACCTTCTGTTCACGGGCGGCCTTGGTCTCGTCGAGCCTTGACACCGGCATGCTCAGCGGTGCGTCATGCAGCGCCTGCGGATTACTCCCGGCCAGCTCGGCCGCCTCGATCATAACCCCGATAAAGGAGTCCAGGGTAGCTTTGCTCTCCGTTTCGGTCGGTTCGATCATGATCGCCTCCTTGACGATCATGGGGAAGTAGACCGTTGGCGGATGAAAACCGTGATCGATCAGGTATTTGGCAATATCAATGGCGCGGACACCATGGGGCAGCTGCCGGGAAGCGGAGAAGACGCATTCGTGCATGCAGGTCATGTCAAAGGGCAGGTCATAATATTCCTTCAGCCGTACCCTGATGTAGTTGGCATTCAAAACGGCCTGTTCCGAAACCCTGATCAAGCCTTCCCTGCCAAGCATGACGATATAGGCGTAAGCCCTGGCCAGGACGCCGAAATTACCGAAGAAACCGGCGGTGCGCCCGATGGAATGAGCTGATGATGTTTCCAGAAACAGCTTACCCCCATCGTCCATGCAGATTCGCGGCAGGGGCAGATAGGGTATCAGCGCCCGCCTGACTCCCACCGGACCGGCACCGGGACCGCCGCCGCCATGGGGAGTTGCAAATGTCTTGTGCAGATTGACATGCACCACATCGAAACCGATATCTCCCGGCTTGACCTT
Source organism: Desulfuromonadales bacterium (assembly GCA_013377095.1). GTDB lineage: Bacteria > Desulfobacterota > Desulfuromonadia > Geobacterales > Pseudopelobacteraceae > Pseudopelobacter. The sequence continues at coordinate 49,692 of JACAAY010000018.1, read as the reverse complement.
ACCCATGATGGCATTCAAGTTGGCGCCATCGTAATACATCAACGCATCGTGGGCATGGGCAATGTCGCTGATCTCTTTGATATGCGGGTTGAACAGCCCCAGAGTATTGGGACAGGTCATCATCACCGCCGCAACCTCGCCGTTCATGGCCTGTCGGAACAGCTCCAGATCCATATCGCCATAAGGGGCTGTGGGCACAGTGATAATTTCATAACCGGCCATGGCAGCCGAAGCGGGATTGGTTCCGTGGGACGAATCGGGTACCAGCACATACTTCTTCCGGTTGCCCCGAGCCCGGTGATAGGCGGCAATCAGCATGATCCCGGTCATCTCGCCCTGGGCGCCCGCCAGCGGCTGGGTAGTGACCTCGTCCATGCCGGTGATATCGGCCAGCAGTTGCCCCAGGTCATAGAGCATTCCCAGCGTTCCCTGGCAGAGTTCCTCACCGCCCGGCAGCAGCGCCAGCAGGGGATGAAACCCTTCAAACAGGGTTGCGCACTCCTCCAGCACCTTGGGATTGTACTTCATGGTGCAGGATCCCAGGGGGTAGAAGTTGGTGTCCACCGAGAAGTTGCGACGGGAGAGGTTGGTGAAGTGCCGCACCAGATCCAGCTCGGACAGCTCGGGCAGCTCAGCTGATTCGGTGCGGAGCAGGGTTTCAGGGAGAGGCTGTGCGGCAGGCACATCCGAGACAGGCAGTCCAACCCCTCGCCGTCCGGAAACAGATTTTTCATAGATCAGCTGCATAGCTCCGCCTCCAACGCCCGTGCCAGAGTGTCGATCTCTTTCCGGCTCCTCTTTTCGGTCACGGTCACCACCATCAGCAGTTCGGAATCCCGATAATATTCAGCCAGCGGCACACCGGCGGCAATCCCCTTCTCAAGCAGTGAGGACACAACCTCCCGGGCCGGCCTGGGGAGAGCAACGGTGAACTCATTGAAGGTGTGTGCCGATTGCAGGACCGTCACTCCGGGGATCTCAGCCAGCCGTGCCTTGGCATACTCGGCCTTGTCCCGGTTCAGCCGGGCCAGATCCAGCAACCCGGTTTTCCCCAGGGACGAGAGGAAAATCAGCCCCCGCAGGGCGCACAAACCCTGGTTGCTGCAGATGTTGGAAGTGGCCTTGTGGCGCTTGATGTGCTGTTCACGGGCCTGCAGGGTGAGCACAAAGCCCCGTCGCCCCTGTTTGTCCACGGTCTCGCCGACGATACGGCCGGGCATATTGCGGATATGGGACTTTCTGGCAGCGATGAAACCAAAGGAAGGACCGCCGAAGGAGAGTGGATTACCCAGACTCTGACCATCACCCACCGCGATATCGGCGCCCATCTCACCGGGCGACTTCAGCAGCCCCAGGGAAATGGGATAGACCGAAGCGATCAGCAACGCTCCACGCTGGTGAAGCTGATCAGCCAATGCGGAAAAATCGTCCACTGATCCGAAAAAATTGGGATTCTGCAACAACACGGCCGCCACGTCCTCATCCAGCGCTCCGGCCAACCCGGAGCGGTTGAGCATCCCGTCCAGCGGAGGCAGTTCAATCACGTCAACGTCCAGGTTATAGAGATAGGTTTTGAGGACCTGCCGGGAAAAGGGATTGACGCAGCCATCCACCACGATCTTCCTGCGGCCGGTTATGCGCAGCGCCATCATGGCCGACTCGGCGCAGGCCGTGGCGCCATCGTACAGCGAGGCATTGGAAACATCTAGACCGGTCAGCCGGCAGATGGCGGTCTGGTACTCGAACAGTGCCTGGAGGGTTCCCTGGGAACATTCCGGCTGATAGGGGGTGTAGGCGGTGTAAAACTCGGAGCGGCCCGCCAGATGGCTGACAACCGAGGGTATCAGGTGGTCGTAGGCTCCGCCTCCGATGAAGGGGACCATTCCCCGGATGTTGTCTCCGGCAACAGCCTGCATCCTGGCCAGGGTCTCGAACTCCGACATGCCGGGAGGCAGGTTGAAGGTCTTGGCCCGCAATTGCTCGGGAATGGATGCGAAGAGTTCTTCGACACTGCCAACGCCGATCACGGAAAGCATCTCCCGCATCTCTTCCGGTGTATGGGGACAGAAGTGACTGTCATTCATGGATCGGACTCCTACAGGGTTTTCAGATAGCCCTGGTACTGTTCCTCGGTCATCAGACTCATCAGCTCGGTCGCATCGACAAGCTTGATCCAGGCAATCCAGCCTTCACCCTGGGGGCTTTCATTGATCATCTCGGGCACCAGTTCCAGCGACTGGTTGACCTTGATCACCGTACCGGATACCGGGGCAAAGATATCACTGGCGGCCTTGACCGACTCGATGCTCCCCAGCAGCTTGTACTGCTCAACCGCTGCCCCAACCGTGGGAAGCTCCACAAAGGTTACATCGCCCAGCTCGTGGGCGGCATGTTCGCTGATGCCGACCACGCCTACCCCATCCTGCACCCTGACCCACTCATGTTCCCTGGTAAAATAGATTCCCGGCATGTTCGCACCCGCCTTCCCCGCGTGGGGGTCATGTGATGAAATACTTCCGCTCCATTGATAATAGTCTATGAACCTAAACAGGCAAGTCGTCAAGATAGAGCAAATCCATTCTTCAGAAAATTCTTCAGCCTGTCTAATATTTTGCTTTTGTTGATAGTTGTCAACGCGATGGCATATGTTTATTCATTTTTGCCTGCTAACGTGTTGACGAACAAATACTAAAACAACGTGGCAAGGATATAAAACTCCAATCCGCGTGAAAGTGATCGACACCCTGTAAAGCCTTGGAAATGAGGTGCTAAAAAAGGAATGGTGGATGTATTATCAACTCTGCGCCAACTACAGTGGGAGGAATCATGTAGCTGGCTTCCACGAATTTGCCGGGAAGGTGGAAGATATCCTGGCGTCGGACGTAGATGTCTTCCTGACAAAGGTTACTGCGGATACAAAGCGAAGACGCCAACAGCCGAAGTAAAGAGCGTTAAATTGCAAAATAATCGGAGGCAATGATCACTGCAACCGCATCATCTCCCGCGCGTGGCACATGCAACAGCAGCGCTTTTGTCCCCTTCTATGACACTTCGATATCCTTCGTTGCGGTTAATCCGCAGGGCGAGATCATATTCCTTGATGGCTCCGTCGCAGTCTTCTTCGAAATAGAGTACGTTCCCCATCAGGTTGTGGGCACTTGCACTGTCCGGATTGATCCTCAGCGCCTGCTCGGCGGATGACCGGGCCTGTACGAGATACTGGCGACGCTTTTCATCGGAGAGCAGGTTCTTTGCTCCCGGACTCTGATACACGTCCTTCTGTAGATACCCCTTCAATTCATGGAACCTGGCCTGCTGTGGAAAACTACTGACGGCTTCGTCAGCCTCCTTCAAGGTTTTTTCAATATGTTCCAGGGCTTCTGGTCTGCCCTGGCCCAGCATTTCCAGCCCTTTCCACTGGGCCCGGTTCAACCGGTCGAATATCTCATTACTAACGGTTCCAGTGGCAGATTCAACCCCGCTCCCCGAAGACTTCAGCGGGATGACTACTCCGGGCGCCACCTTGCGCCTGCTTTCACGGTAGAGCCCCAAGCCGAGGGTAACAGCGATCACGAGAACGACACCCGGCAGCCAGAGACGGTTCCAGCGAAATCGGGGCGGTGGTGGAGAAATGTCCCGGGACGTGGCCACACCGGTTATGGCGGTCGTAATTCCGTCGCACAGGGCCTGAAAGCCGTTATGTGAGGTATCACCGTCGAATCCGGTCAGGTCGGCAGTTTGTTTGCGCCGGAACTCCAGGGGGATCTTTACACTGTCTATCAGAGCGGGTACCAGTATGCCCCGCTCAGCAGCCGAAGCGGCCTCATTCTTGACCCAGTCGCTGGTGATGGATTGTTCCGACCAGAGCACGACAGCGCACTTTGCCGTCTCGAGCTCTCGTTCGATCACCAGATCAAAACTCTGGCCGGGAACGATCTTGCGATCCCACCACACGGACCACCCGCGCCTCTGCAGCGAAGCCGCTAATGTACGTGCACGCTCCCGATCTTCACTGGAGTAACTGATAAACACATCGGACATATTTCACCCCTTCATTGCCTTCAGCAACTCCGCTTCTGTTTCGGCTGTCCAGGACGGGGTTGCCTCCCCCCGACGCTCACGGGCCTCGCGGATCAGTTTGAGATTGCGGAGCGTGCTCTCCGGTTCCCATTTTTCGCGAACAGCTGCAAGGGCATTGGCCAGGGCATCCGCCGCTCCCGCCTCATCCTTCCCGAGCACCGCCAGCTCCAGCAGGGTGGCGAAATCCCAATAATCGGGAGTGCCACTGGAAATACGGCGCTTTACCGCATAGTTCACCACCGGCAGGATATCCAGCCTGCGGGGGTCGGGAAGGAACTTGATCTCCATGAGAGTCACGGCGTTGACCCCCGGATAGGCGTCCCGCCAGTCAGCCTCAAAGCCCTTCAGGTAGGCGTCCACGGCCTTTTCCAGCAGCCCGCGAGCCTTGATATTTTCTCCGGCTTCCAATGCTGCCTCCCAGCGGTCTTTGTAGACCCGGCCGAGGATACCGTATGTCTCGCTTGATGGACCGCGCCGGACGATCAGCTCCTGCAGCACCCGCTCCGCCTTCTCTCCCTGTCCATCCCGGTTCAGCGCAAGGCCAAGCTGCTCCTGCACCATTACCGTGGCCGCCAACAGGGGAGACATCTTCGACGCCAGCGCGATCATCTCTTTCCACCCCTCTTCGGCCCGGTAGGAAAGAAAGAGATCGATCACCACACCGGTCTCGCAATCGGCGATGTTTCCCATCTCCTCCTCAACCTGCTTCACGGCATCCAGACCGGCGTTGCGCGCTTGGGCCAGCCGTTCCTTCATGTTCTTCGAATATTCCACCAGGTCGCGGAAGATGTCGGTCTTGGCATGGTCCACCTGGGGGTAGTTGTCCACCAACTGGAAGAGGGGGCTGTCAACAGCGGCATTGCGGGCATCCTTCAGCCGTTCCGTCAGGAGCTTGCGGTATTTATTCTCGTCCGTCGGCACTCCTGCCGGTGAAATCCCGTAGGGGATGGCCCTGAGCTGGGAGATATCGAAGGGAAGCTGCCCGCTCCCATCGGCGAACATCAGCACGGTAGCATGGGGCTTGACGGCATGGCGCACACCCAGCTCGTAGAAGACGTTGGCGTTGGCGGTGGTCAGGTCGGCTACCGCATAATCGCAGAGGATCAGCCGCTCGAACATCGGCTTGTGGATCATGCCGCCGCTCCGCTCCTCGTCAGCCCGCAGCGGCTCCATCCCCGCTTCGCGCACGGCCGGCGCGATCAGGCGTTCGTATACCGCGTCAAAATCGATCTCCCGACCGGTGGCGTCTTTCTTTTTACTGAAGGGCATCAGGATGAAACAGAGGGTCGTTGGCATATGATCTCCTTATGCGGACTGAAGCGCTCATTGGCATACGTTCAACAGCTGCACTTCATCGAGTTTGCTGCCCCTTCACTGTATCCTTGGGGTCGCTCTTTCCCGAGTCGCCTGCCGTCTTCTCGTTAACTATTGTTGTGATGTAATTTTCCACATCGGACAGAATAATCGATTCCACCCGCGAGGCAAAGTCCTGATACGACTCTGAATGATCGTGAAAATCCTGATAGGGCCCACTCAACTGGAAAAAATGCCACCCTTCATTCTTGAGGAGTTCCGACGTTCTCCGGTAATTTCGCCAGCGCTCGCCAAAACGGAAAAACCCCTCGAGCGCCGCGCTGATTGCCACGACAAGGCTGATGGAAAAGGTTGTCCACCTGATCGATTCGGCCAGACTTTGATTCTCAACCTTCAGTCCCACCAGCGCGGGAACGATAACGCCTCCGACAATTACTAACAGCCGCAGAAGATAATACCGATCACGACCGGAATCAGCCTTGCCCTCCATCCAGATGACCTGATCGAGCCACCGTGATTTGAGAAAACCTTTTTGCAGATCGGAAAGGGAAAGGGCATCAATGATAGCGGTAAACTCCTGTCTCAGCTTTTCGCGATACGGATTGGTCGGCATTTTGCCTCCTGATGCATGGCATTGCGACTCTGGTTGGCTGGATATAACATCTCATGCCTGCTAACTGATTCCTTCATCTGGTTTGCGAACGCAGCATAATCCTTCGCCTTGTAAAAGATTTCCTGGCGGCAGTCCCCACTATTTTTGATGTGTTAGAAGTGCTCATCGGTAAGACCACTGGCAACGCCAGCCATAAAGCGTTACTTTAAAAAAACCAGCCTGTCCTTTTAATTCACTTAATCATTAATGTCTGGTGAACCGATACAGCGATATATCATTGTTTTCCCCCAGTAGAAGAGAGGATTCGAGGCATTTCGGCAGTTTTTCGCGCTTTGAATGTCAGGGTTGTCGTTGCAGAAACCGCTTGGTTCCATCACAGATGTTGCCGTGCTCGGCGCCATTCCGTATGCTCCGGATGGATGATCGAGGTTGATGACGTGTCCGAGTTCGTGAGCGAGGTGGTAGTTGTTGAGTGCACCGCAGGAACAGGGACCAAGCGGACAGTAGGTGGCGCAGCTGGCGGGACAGGGGCAGGGCACGTTGAGCTGCTCATCCGAGGTCACGATCTTCGAGCTGGCGGTTCCTGATGAGAAGGTCGCCCCGCCTCCCCAGGCGCAGGTCAGGCTCGTGGACATCTTTTCGGCAACGAATATTTCTATTGCGTCTGTCACATCCACCTCCGCCCGCAGGTTATCCGCTTCAGTACTGCTGTCGAGAACCTTATAAGCGTTGTTGTTGATGTACACCGGTTCGTTGTATACAAATTTCAAGCACCTGACAGAGCCACACTTGCCCCACAGCTCGTTCGACCTGGCCCGCAACGTATCGAAGGCTTTTCCGGTTGCATGAGGATCAGCCGGGCCAGTACCGATGAATACCGGTTGAATTTTCAGAGTTTCTACGGAGATTTTCGCCAGCTCGACAACAATTTTGCCGAACTTAATCGTTAACTTATCGAACAATCCGAGCACGGAAGAACTTAAATCCATTTGCATATCGCCGGAAATGGTGATTTTCGCCTTTTCATCGAGCTTCATATTTTGCGGAAAATTCCCCTTGAAGGCCCCTTTCATCGTTTCGGTGAAAGGGATAAAGGCGTCCATTTCCCCTTTTACTTTTTCAACATTCCGATATCCTTTCACTTTATCGATCAGCTCGTAGTGAAGTGTCGACATGAAGTTCGAGCTGATCGCGCCGGTACGGAGATTGTGGCGCGTCTCGAACTGCGGCGCCGCGAGGCTGAGTCCAATGACTCCGGAGTTTCCCTTTGCTGTTTTCACCCCTTTCGCGACCAGGTTGAGCCGGTCAAGGGCAAGAGTGTACGTACCTCTTGGGCTCAGAGTTGCCTTGAAGCCGATGGTACCCGAGAATGGAATTTCGTGTTTTCCTTCCCGGGTTACGAGTACACCCTGCACTTTTTCCAGGCTTCCTCTAAGGTACATTTGTTTCGCAACCACTGTCTTTTCCACCTCTGCTCCGAAGGTTGCCGTTGACATCAGTAATGAAAGACCTGCCACAACAGCGCTGAAATACAATCTGATTATTCTCATTTGCCCCTCCTTCAGACGTTTTTACACCACTGTTACGCTACCGAAACACCTGACTGCCGTCCAGCGCACAACAGATTGATCAGATCATTTCCATCCACCTCCTTTTGCATCAAAATAAGATCTGGTCAGGCCCCTTAATTGCACGATCCCCCTGAAAACGTCACACATCAGCCCTGAATTCATTTTTGTCTCCCTAAAACACGGATTGCCTCTGCCAGCTTCCGAATACCTTCGGGATAATTCTTCGAACCTATGAAATGCCGATGCAACTCATCGTAGTCCAGCGTATACCAGTCCGGTATTTCTTGCTCCTGCAGGATCCTGGGTTGGACCGGGATGATCGGCACCTTCTTCCGCGCCGCAAATGCCAGTTCCTTACGGACCGCTTCGGAGGCGAGAGCGTTGGGAGTCAGCAGCAATACCACTGCTCGCGCGCGATTGAGCCCCTCTGTCACGCGTTCTTTCCAGCTTCCCGACTGGATGTCATCCTTGTCGATCCAGACCGCAAGCCCCTCGGCCAGGAGTGCCTGTTCGAGTTTTTCGGCTACTGCCGCATCTTCGCGGGCATAGCTCAGAAAGACATGTTTGGGCACATGTGCCACATAGATCGGGTCGGGCACGTTCCAGACCCATTTCTGGGGTGTGCCTTCAAAACCCTCGGCTTTCAACCGCCCTTTCACAAACTCGTGCAATTCATCGATGGAAACCCGGCCATCACCGTCACGGTCAGCCCTGGCGTTTTGCAGACCCGCTATCAGCGCCAGAGTGAACGCTCCACCATCCGGGGTGTCGGCGCAGGTCTCATCAGCCCCGCAAGCGGTAATCGCAAACAGGCCATCCGGAATTCCCCGGTCATTGTTGAAGAATGCACCGGCATGGCAGCCATCGATCAGCAGGACTATTTTTCGGCAGGCACTGCGTCGCAGTTGGGAAAGGATGAATTCCGCGTCCAATGCGGTTGCTGCAAGAAAATCGTTTTCCGAATCACAGACCAGAAAATGGAAGTTGCCATTTTCATCCCTAAAACCTCTCCCCGAACAATAGAGCAGCAAGGTGTCTTTTGGGCCGGCATCGGCGCACACTCTGGCAACTTCCCGCCGCACGTCCAATAATCCGCCATCGACCAGGCTGCGCACTTCAAATCCGCAGTCATCCTGATCGGAAAGGGTGCGGGCGAGATGCTCCGCATCCTTGGCAGGGCCAGGCAGTTGATAACCCGGATTTTTTGGAAAGTCCCCATTGCAAACGAGCAATGCAATTCTCCGGGAAGCTGTCTTCGGGGTCTCGGCTTTTGTGTGTCGTCTGGCCATCGTTAGTCCCTTTCAAGGCATCATGAAACGGTCAACATGGTTTACGGGTACAACAAAAATAAAAGGCTGCCCGATCAGTAACATACTGATGCAAGCAGCCTTTCGATAGTCTGTAGACATGTAAAACCATTAGCCACTCCTTGAGTGACAATAATTAATACATTCATACAATTCATATTACATCGTCACACTCCTTTGTCAAACACAATCAGCTGATTTCCCCGCATCAGGGAGCATTTCATGACCTCAACGACCCGTCCGAATAAAAAGGCAGCTCACAGACCGTCGCTGCCATGCTGACCCGTTCGTGGCAGATGGAGAGCCGGGTACCGATCCCGGCCGCCTGCGACCTGACCAGACCGATACCGATGCCGCGACCAAGTGTGGGCGAAAAGGCACCACTGGTCACGACGCCGACCTGCTCCCCATTGCTCAGGATATCATAGTGCTGACGGGGCGAGCGGCGCCCGTCAACCTGGAAAGCCACCTTCATACGCGTAAGACCCTGCTCTTTCTGCTGCAGCAACGCCTGTTTGCCGACGAATTCCTTGCCGAACTTGACAAACGGCTCCAGCCCCGCCTCCAGGGGTGAGATGGTCTCGTCGATGTCATGACCGTAGAGGGAATAGCCCATTTCAAGACGCAGCAGGTCCCGCGCCCCCAGACCGGCAGGTCGTACCCGCTCGTCCCCCAGCAACAGATCCCACAATTCACCGACCTTTCCGGCCGGGAGGAAGATCTCGTAACCCAGTTCACCGGTATACCCGGTGCGGCTGACAAGCGCTTCGCAGCCGAGCAGCTGCAGGGTGACAAAGGTAAAATAGGGGATCCGTTCAATCTGCTCGCCGAAAAGATCCATCATGATCCGGCGTGCAAGCGGTCCCTGCAGGTCAACCTTACCGGTGTCATCGGTGATGTCAGTAAACGAACCGCCCCGCAGGCGATTTGTGATAACGCTGAAATCAGTGGCAATGGTGGCGGCGTTAACCACAACCATGGCCCTGTTTTCGCCCAGACGGAAGACGATCAGATCGTCGATGACACCGCCCTGATCGTTGAGCAGGAAGCCATAGCGGGAGCGACCAAGCGGGATGGTTTTCACGGAAAAGGTAAACAGATCCTCCAGCCCCTGTTCCTCGAAATCCCCCTCAAACAGGAATTCGCCCATATGGCAGATATCGAACAGCGCCGCCTTTTCACGGCACCAGCCATGCTCGGCAATAATCCCCCCATACTGAATCGGCATGTCCCAGCCGCCGAAAGGCGCCATCTGGGCGTTGAGACTCCTGTGTCTTGAGTTCAACGGCGTTATTCGCAGTATTTCATCCATGCTGGTATCCCCCGGGAATCAGTTTGTAAAAACAGATATCAGCGATGATGTGTTCTCTTCTTTTTTCCGGTCGCACCGGCCAGGGAGTAGATATCGTTCAACTGCATCTTCCAGACACCCTCCTCTTGGGTCAGCTTGAATTCCCGCGTGCAGCTCTGCGGTACATTGGGCGCCCCTTCCAGACCGATCGTAACATAGACCGTCGCCTGGGTGCGTTTTTCATTCAACACCTTGAAATGTTCCATTTTCTGAAAACAGCAGGCCGGCCGGGTGGTTGACTCGTGCATCTTTTTGATGAAAGCTTCCCGGGAGGTTCGGCCGCGATGGGCAAGCCGGTCGAACAGCTGCTCATAGCGTCCCTCGCGCCACTGATCGAGGGTTTCGGACATGGCCTGTTCAAGCTGCGTGGAAGCGGTCTCGGCTCTGGTGTGAACCGCGGGCAGCAGGAGCATCAACAGCAGACAGAGTGTACGCATACGTATCAGACGCATTGAAAATCCTCCCTTAAATAGAGTTGAACCGGTCATTTCCAACTGATGTGGGTTGAACGGTTTTGACGAAAGAGCGTCAGAGACTCCTGGCAAGAGTATACCGACCCGCAGGCAAAATTCCATAATTCTAATCAACCAGCGACGACCCACTGGGCGACAGCATGGCACCGGTCACGCTCACCTTTCCTGAAACCGGTCGATAACCGCCAGAAACTCCTCAGGCAGAAGGGATCTGACTTTGCCGACAATATGCTCGGGAATTGTTCGGTAGTGAGCAGCGGCGATACCTCCGGTGATACAGGCTAGCGTATCGCTGTCACCTCCCAGGGAAACCGCCTTTCTGACGGCGTCCTCGTAGTCTATCGATTCCAGAAATGCGGTCAGGGCCTCCGGCACGGTCCCCTGGCAGGAGACATCAAAGTGGTACCCTGGCCGGATTTCGGCCAGAGTACGGTTCAGAACATACCCGAACCGAAGCTCCATCTCCCGGCGGATAACCGCTTTCCCCGCCCCGTTACGGGCCAGGAACACCGCCAGGGCGGTCGCCTGGGCGCCCTTGATTCCCTCGGGATGGTCGTGTGTCACCACCGCGCTCCGCCAGGCTTCCGTCAGCACCCGCTCTTCGCTGTCAAAAGCCAGGCCAATGGGAGAGACGCGCATGGCTGAGCCATTTCCCCAGCTCTGATAGGGTGTTGGGTTGTCAGACAGCAACCAGCGGATGAAATTCCCGCCATAGCCTGCCCGCGGATAACGCCGCCCCAGGCTGTGCATAGCTGCGCCATAATCGCCATCCTCCAGGATGGCCCGTGCCACGGCCACGGTCATGACCGTATCGTCGGTAAAACTGCACTCTTCGTCGAACAGCGGAAACTGCTCAGTCTTGATTGGTCTGAATTCATAGACCGAACCGATAATATCGCCTGCAATGGCTCCCAACACAAATATTTCTCCTCTCAAAAAGGAAAAGCCGCCCTCAGTGTGTCGCCGATCCGGGCGGCCCAATGATCGGACGGCTCACTCATATCCAAGAATAACACATCATCCTGGCAACAACAGCTCAAACGGCTAAAGCTATAAGTGCTTCCCCGCCACCTCGGCAAACAGCTTCAGTTTTTCCATCATGATGGCAAATTTGGCCGGCTTGAGTGACTGTGGTCCGTCGCTGGAAGCATTTTCCGGGTCAGGATGGACTTCCACCATCAATCCATCGGCGCCGGCTGCCACGGCAGCATAGCACATGGCCGCCACGTAGTGATGATTGCCGGTCCCATGGGAAGGATCGATAACAATCGGCAGGTGGGTTTTTTCCTTGAGAACCGGTATGGCCGACAGATCAAGTGTGTTGCGGGTGGCAGTTTCAAAGGTGCGGATACCCCGCTCACAGAGGATCACGGACTGGTTACCCTCGCTCATGATGTACTCCGCGCTCATCAGGAATTCCTGGATCGTCATGGACATGCCCCGTTTGAGCAGCACTGGTCGCTTCAGCTGACCAACCTTTTTCAGCAGGGCGAAGTTCTGTGAGTTGCGTGCGCCGATCTGCAGCATATCGGAATACTCGGCCACCAGCTCCGCCGTTTCCGGGTTGATCACCTCGGTTACAAACGGCAGTCCGGTCACCTCGCGCGCCTTGGCCAGCAGCTTGAGCCCCTCCTCTTCCATACCCTGGAAGGAATAGGGGGAGGTACGCGGCTTGAAGGCCCCGCCCCGCAGCATCTGCGCGCCGGCTTTTTTGACCGCCTCGGCCGATTCGATGATCTGTTGCTCGCTCTCCACCGAACAGGGCCCTGCCATAACGATCAACCGGTCACCACCGATGACGAGCTCTTCGTTTATCCGCACCACACTGGACTCTTTCTTGACCTCTTTGGAGGCCAGTTTGTAAGGTTGCAGGATCGGTACGACATTTTCCACACCATGCATGGATTCCACCTTCTGCAGCACGGCTTTGCCGCGTTCATCGCCGATTGCGCCGATGACATCCCGTGTTGAGCCATGGATAACGTGCGGTTTGTACCCCAGTTCCCTGATACGTTTCAGCACCTCATCCCGATCCTTTTTTGCCGCTCCTGCCTTCATGACGATGATCATTTCTGCTCCCTTTTCCCACAGAAACAGGAAGAGCCGGAAGGTTTCCCCCGGCTCGTGACTCCGCATCTGGTGCGGAATAAAAAAACCGGGGAGACTTCCGTCTGCCCCGGCTTTGTGGTGTGTGATGTAGTCGCTTCGCTTGAGCTTACACCCCTACCCGGGCAGACGGCTTAAAAAAGCCATACCAAAAGTAAAAGGAATAAGTCGTAAAGAGGCGGTTAGAATTCATAGGTACGTACTAAATCACAGTCCTTTAATGGCTGTCAAGATAAAATCTAGACTTCGGCCAGATCGTCGGCCACCTTCACCAGGTTGGGAAGATCGGGTTTTGTCAGGATGTGGTTGGCACCCAGTCCGATCCATTTCCGTTTGTTGTCATCCGATGCCAATGAGGAAAAGATCACCACTGGAAGCCCCTTGAGGGTTTCGTGCTTGCGGATCAAAGAGGTGAGATGCAGACCATCCATCTGCGGCATCTCCACGTCGGTGATCACCAGGCTCAGGTTTTTTCTGACATCCGAGCCCTCCTGGACGCTGATGTCAATCTTGTTCTGAATCATCTCCCAGGCCACTGCACCGTTCTCGGCCTCCTCAACAATATAGCCGGCGCCACGCAGTGTGCTGCACATGGTGTGGCGGATGAATTGTGAGTCATCGGCCACCAGTATGGTTCTCTCGGAGCGGTTGGCATTCGGCTCACGCTCAAGCAGTTCAGCGTCATTGATCGGCTTGAGAGCACTCTGGGAGCAGAGTTCAGCCACGATCTTCTCGAAATCCAGCAGCAGGATGATGCGGTCTTCCATCTTTACCAGACCGGTTACCTGCTCGCTATGCACCGACCGTGACGGCGGCTCCACGTTTCTCCAGGAAATCCGGTAGATACGTGAAACCGAGTGCACCAGTATGCCGACCATCAGGTTGTTGAATTCAAGCACCACAACCCGGTCCGCCTGCAGATCACCGGTATCCTTATTAAGAACCTGGGCCAGGTTGATGATCGTGATAACCTTGTCGCGCAGCTTTATCATCCCCTCGATGCCCGGCTTGGCGTTGACCACCTTTGACATCTGGGGCAGGCGGATGATTTCGCGCACCTTGGCGACATTGACCCCGTAATGGCAGGGGATCACATTGCCATGCCAGTCCATTTCATCGATTCTGAATTCAACGATTTCAAGCTCATTGGTATCGCTCTCCAACAGAATCTTATTGCTCACTTCATTTTTCATGGTCATCCCCCCTGGAATCAGTACTAAACTATACCCATATGCCACAGTTTAGTAAATAATCAAATTCACATGAAAGCGCTTTCCACCCCTGACCCTGACAATCTTGACACGGCTTCACGGCTATGCTAGCTTTAACCCTTTGCAATTTCAAACCTTTGGAGTCAGTATGGCCTGCCCCGATTTTACCACATTCCTGGAACTTTCCCACAAGGGCAACCTGATACCGGTGTATCGGGAAATCATGGCGGATATGGATACCCCGGTCAGCGCCTTCCGAAAACTGGATGACGGCCGTTTTTCCTTTCTGCTGGAAAGTATCGAAGGTGGCGAAAAGTGGGCACGTTACAGCTTCCTTGGCTCCACCCCTTCCATGATTGTGCGTTCCAAGGGCAGCTGTGTTGAAATCATTCAGAGCAGTGGAACGACTGCAATGGTCAGCGACAACCCGCTGGCAACTATCCGCGACATCATGGCCCGCTTCACTCCGGTTGAGGTGGAAGGACTGCCCCGTTTTTTCGGCGGTGCCGTCGGTTACCTCGGCTATGACATGGTCCGCCACTTCGAGCACCTGCCCACATCAAAACCGGCCGTTATCGACGCCTTTGATTCGTATCTGCTGATTACCGACACCATCGTGATTTTCGACACCATGAGCCAGAAGATCAAGGTGGTTTCAAATGCCCACATAACCGAAGGCAGGTCTCCCCGAGAGGCCTACGATGAAGCCATGGCCACTATCGACAGCATTGTCAAGCGGCTGCGCATGCCGCTTCCTGACATGGCCGTGCCCCCGTCAGAAAAACGGACCAAACTCAGTTCCAACATTTCACGGGCAGAGTACGAAGCATCCGTGGAAAAAGCCAAGGAATACATCCGGGCTGGAGACATCATCCAGGTGGTTCCCTCCCAGCGTTTCAGCGGCGAACTGTCAGCCGACCCCTTTGATGTCTATCGCGTCATGCGCACCCTGAATCCCTCTCCCTACATGTTTTTTCTGCGATTGGACAACACGGTCATCGCCGGCGCCTCGCCGGAGGTTATGGTGCGCAAGGAAGGCACCAGGGTGGAATTGCGCCCCATCGCCGGCACCCGGCCACGGGGCGCCACGCCCATGGAAGACGTACGGCTGGCCGAAGAGTTGCTGGCCGATCCCAAAGAACGGGCCGAGCACGTCATGCTGGTGGATCTGGGCAGGAACGATCTGGGGCGGGTTTGTGAAACCGGCAGCGTCAAGGTCTCCGAACTGATGGTCATCGAACGTTACTCCCATGTCATGCACATCGTATCCAATGTCCAGGGAGAGCTGAAACCGGACTGCGACGCCTTCGACCTGGTGCGGGCAACACTCCCGGCCGGCACGCTCTCGGGAGCGCCAAAAATCAGGGCCATGCAGATTATTGACGAGCTGGAACCGGTGCGCCGTGAAATATACGGCGGTGCGGTCGGCTACTTCTCCTTTTCCGGCAACATGGACCTGGCCATAACCATCCGGACCCTGGTCATCAAGGATGGCAAAGTACACCTCCAGGCGGGTGGTGGCGTCGTGGCCGACTCCGACCCGGCCGCGGAATGGCAGGAAACGGTCAACAAGGCCATGGCAGCCCGCCGTGCTATCGAAATTGCCGAAGAAGGGCTGGAGTAATCAAACAGTTAAGGATCGACTACGATCCTGGTCTGCCGCACCGAATAGGAGGGGTTGAACAGCCCCGTTTTTTCCTTCCCTTCCTGCCGCATAACAATCGGCAACCCGCTGATGACCGAGGTCCAGCGCCTGCCTGTTGAGTTTTTGTCGGTGAAATCGGTTGTCATGACAGGACTGACACGCCCGTTGATCTCGGTTTGTTCCTCGGCAAGCTGCCGGTATTCCCGATCGACAATTTCAGCGTTTTCCAAATCAACAACCCGCATCTTCCGGATCTCCCCGGGAACCAGTGTCACCTCCGGATACTCCATGTTGGTGATCACATAGTCCGTCACGGGAAACGCCCTCTGTTTCACCTTCTCCCCGTCACGGATCACAAAGGTAAAAACATCCCCCTTACGTTCTCCCGTTATCTCCCGGCAGTGCCCCTTGCTATCAATAGTTTTATGGTAACTCACCAGTTTGCCGCCACGAATGCTGGCCGTTTCGCTGCTCGTCAGGGAAAAACGGAAGAACAGGACGCGGACACTCACCGTGACATCGGCGCGGAAATCGTTATCCGAAGCCGTGCCAACGGTTTTTGCGCTGACTGTGCCCATATCTGTGCCAAGACTGCGGATAACATAGCTTACCGCAACTGCGTGTTTTTCCCCGTTCCCGGCAGCGCTTGCACTATTGCAGCCAAGAGCGCAGATGACGAGTAGCGTAGATAATAAATGTTTCATGCCAGACTCCTCGGTTCATTCACATCCTGCAAAAGCTTCCCTGTCATATCGCCAGATTGAGAAACAGAGTCTGGTCATACCCGGCATGGCCTCTTGCCCCCCTACCCCTGATATTTGTAACATCCCAGCAGCATGAAACGTCATATAATAGAGGAAGGACAAAAGGAGACAAAAGGGCCTCAAAGGAGGTGCCCTATGAAAAAGATTCTGCTTCTTATGGTTATGGCTCTCGTGTTGTCAGGATGCATTGCCGTCCCCGTGTATGACGATGGGTATTATTATCCCGGCTACTACGGCCCGTATCCCTACGGTTATGTGGGTCCGAATGTAGACCTCTTCGTCTCGGGCTTTTATGGTGGCCGATACGGTTTCCACCGTGGCGGATATGGTTTTCATGGTGGTGGACACGGCTTCCATGGTGGGGGTGGTTTCCATGGTGGGGGTGGTTTCCATGGTGGGGGTGGTTTCCATGGTGGCGGAGGCGGTTTCCGTGGTGGCGGACACGGAGGCGGTGGCCGTCGTTAACATGCCCTCCCCAGCTCCAAAGATTGGACTGACAGCTCTGGAATGGAACGCTTAACGGGGCTTGGCACTTTCAAAACAGTTGCCCCTCCATAGAGACTATAATTGTGTCAACAATTGACTTTTTTGTTGCTTATATTCACTTTCATCAATAAGGCCCTTATCGAACAGTCCTTTCAATTTTATCAGCTTACCCTCAACGTCTTCGCCTGATATCGGTGTCTGGCTATTTGGGTTGTGGGGTGTTGCCATTGAAATGTTCGTGCCGCCAGCAGCAGCACGCTTTTCTTCAAGCTCAAGTTCCCGTTTTTTTTCCCACCAGTTTCTTTCAATTTCTTGAAGCTGTGAATAAAAATGTTTCGATTCCTGCAAAGGTAAATCCGTTACCAGTACGGTTCCGGCGTTATTTCCTTTATCGGCATGAATCGTTATGGTGCCCCCACTTAACACTGACGTGTCGAAGCGCGCATCTTTCATATCCCGGAAATAATAGTCTTTAAAGCTGGAGCTAAGTATCCCATGGTCATAGACGATGATTCTCATATTTGTCAGAATCAATGTCTTTGCACTGGTAGCGACGGCTTGCGTTATCGTAGAAACAAGAGACTCACCCTGTATGAGCAATTTTTTCAGTTCTTCTTCCGATACGGATAGAAATTTAGGACGAATATCGCTTTTTGTTTGTTGGATCTTTTCAGTTACTCTGTCGAATATTCCCATTTCAGCCTCCAAGCCCTGTTAAACAGGTAGCTTAATCATAAAAACTCATCTTCAGGATAAAGGTTGCCGGTATACTTCCGAACTGGCTCCGCGGCACACCCGCTACCGGCGAGGGACCGTAACCGTAAAAGAGTACAGCCTGCAGAGTCATGTTCTCACTGATGTCCCAGGACAGGGATGGAAGCAGCACCCCCGAAGGATCGGTGATGCTCTGCAGAACCTCAAAGGAACCGCTCCACCTCTCGTTGAACGTATATGCCGCCTGTAGCGCCACTGCCTGCCGTCCCAGTATCTGCGTATCGCCGCGCCCGATGCGGGTGCTGTACGCGGGTGTGGCAAGCAGTGAGGGCAGTGCCGTTGGATCGCCGGCTCCGAAACCGGAATAATGGTACTCCAGCAGAAGTTTCAGACCGGAACCGATGGTGAAGTTATTCGATATGCCGAGTACGGCCTTGGGGACCCAATTACGGTTCCCGAACAGCCCCGAATAGGGCACATCGCCCGGTGTCTGAAAAGCAGCAAACTCGCCATGGGCCTCGAAATCCCCGATGGCTGCCGAGCTGGTGACACCATACATATAATCGGTGGCCCGCTTGGCAAAGAGCAGTTCCGCATCCACCGGTCCCCAAAAGCCCCGCAGCCGTATTCCCAGACACGACCGGTCCCAGCTCGGTCCCCAGGCGGTCACCATATCCACGGATGCCGTATCGGAAATTTTTATGTCGGCCCGCAGCGCATCGACGCCCCTACGCCACTGGCGATTGATTTCCAGGGGGCTAAATGGTGCAAAGATATCCACGGCGCTGAATATCGCCCCGCGTCCCCATCCCACGGACTGCCTGCCAACGGTGACATTGAGCTTCGTGGTCTGATAGGACAGGGAGACGCGGTCCAGCTCATTGTAATCGAGGAAATTGCGTGAGCGGCCGACCACACCACCAAGTTGCCCGATCCGGTACGGTCCGGCTGTAGTGGAAGGAAGAGCGGCGCTGATACCGCCTGATGTCCCCGATCTCCAGGTCAGACGGTTATCATAGGCCATATCCAGCTGAAGTTCCCTGTTTATGCGGTAGATGGCATCGAAACGCAGCTCACCGAACAACGATCCGCTGGCCTCCCGTTCCTCGGGTAACGAGTGCCGGGGCGGCGCCGACACAAGGCCCATGCCCACCAGTGTGGTAGTCAGCTTGAGTGTTGAATCACCGGCTTCATCGTTCCAGAGGTCTCGTGCGGCGGCGGTCGGGCATACGGTCATGCTCAGCACAAACAGAACGAGCAGTGTCGGCAGTATATGAAGTAGAGGGCTCATTGTACCTGATCGCAGGTAATGACACCGTCGGTCAGCGTGATCACCCGGCCGGCCAGGTTCATTATGCGGGGATCGTGGGTCGCGAAGAGAAAGGTCATGCCATGGCGTCTGTTCAGGTTCAGCATCAGCTCCATCAGCGACTGGGCGTTGGGGCCATCCAGGTTGGCGGTCGGTTCGTCGGCCAGCACCAGCTTGGGTCGCGATACCACTGCACGCGCCACCGCCACCCTCTGCTGCTGGCCGCCGGAAAGCTCCGCAGGACGCCGTCCGGCCAGCTCCGCCAGTCCCAATTCGCCCAGAATTGCCATGGCCCGCTCACGCTTCTCCGAGCCCATTCCCTGGAGTTCGAGGACAAACTCCACGTTCTCCACGGCGGTCAGGACCGGGACAAGGTTATAGGCCTGGAAAACGAAACCCAGGCTGGAAAGCCTGAGCCTGGCGCGTTCCTCTTTCGAGAGTTTGGAGATGTCATGACCCAGCACCATCAATTCGCCACCCGAAATCGAGTCCAGGGCACCAATCAGGTTCAAGAGCGTGCTCTTGCCGCTGCCGCTGGGACCGACCAGTGCGCTGAACTCACCCTGCCTAAGCTCAAAGTTAACTCCCCGCAGGGCATGCACCTGTAAGCTTCCGATAGTGAAGGTTTTTGTCAACTCACGTGCCGACACCAGAAACGGATCATTCATCAGTTCATCCTCAATGCTTCCGCGGGATCGAGACGAACGGCATACCAGGCCGGATAGAGCGAGGCCGCGAACGTGGCCAGATACGACAGCAGCGCGGCATACAGGAACAGCCATCCTCCAAAATCTCCATACATAACCGGATCGACAACTGTCCCCAGCGCAGTCAGGTTTTTTCCGGCATCCAGGATACGGATGCCGACCCTGGCGAAGTACCAGGTAACCGGGCCGGCCAGCGCCATGGTGGCCAGGCATGAGAGCGTGCCAAGGGTCAGGGCCTCGCTGAACACGAGTCTGAAGATGGAGCTGCGCCCCATTCCCAATGCGGTGAGCATGGCCAGTTCCCGCTTGCGTTCCAGAACGGCAGTCAGCTGCGAGCTGGCAACCCCCAGCAGGGCCACCAGGATCAGAATTGCGGTAATGATCCGGGAAAACACCTCATTGAGCCGTACCGCCTGTTGACTCTGGGGGCTGATCTGGGCCCAGGTCCAGGCGGTGTCTCCCGCGGGGAGTATGGCGCGAAGCCGGTCCCGGAAGCGAGCGGCCCCTGCGGGCTCCCTGAGAATAACCGCAATTTCTCCGATACCCGTCAATCCACTCAGCTGCTGTGCATCCCGGAGTGTCACATGGCAGACCAGGCTGTCCAGCTGCCGGTTACCAAGATTGACGATCCCGACCACATCGAACATGTCGCTTTTCGCGGCTCCGCTCGCGTCCACCACCGTGACCACCACGGCATCGCCGATACCGCTCCGCAAACGTTCGGCCATGGACTTTCCGATCACCATGGCATGTGTATCATCCGCCCTGAGGTATCTGCCGGACTCCAGGGTGCGGACATAACGGAGCGCCCCTGGTTCCGTCAGCGGATCAACGCCGCTGACCAGCGCCCCGCAGACCCGCGTGCCCATGGCCAGCATTCCCTGGATCCTGATGCGGGGAGTTGCCACAGCCACCGCGGGATCCCCGCGCAACCGGTCAAGGGTTTTCCGCCAATCATGGAGACGGAGTCCGGGATCGTGACTGACGATCCAGTTTTCCGGGACCACCCGCACATGCCCGATCCCTCCTTCGGCCACGTTTCTGATGAACATGCCGATTTTACCCCTGGCCATGCCGATGTTGATCAGCGCGATGGAACAGCCGATGGTGATTCCGGCCACCGAGAGCAGGGTACGCCGAAAGTTTCTCGTCAGGTTGCGGACCGCATAGCGGGAGCTGACGGAGAGATGGCCCATCAAAAGTGGGATGGCGCCGGTCATACGCGCATGGCCTCCACCGGTTCAAGCCGGCTGATTCTCCGGGCCGGCCAGAGCGCGGCGAGCACGGAGGTCAGGCAGACCGCTCCGAAACCACTGGCCACATCCTTCAGCTTCAGAATGGGAAAAACCCTCATGCTCAGGTTCATCCCCTCAAAGGTAAAATTCGACCCCTGCCCCGTGTCGCCCAGCAGGGCAAGATCGATCCCGTTGCGAACGCCATACAGGGTCAGCGCTACCCCGATCACGCTCCCGATTGCGACACCGATGATACCCAGGGTCAATGATTCCATAACCAGCAAACGGATCAGCCTGCCCGGGTTGCACCCCAGGGCCAGCAACATCCCGAATTCGTGGACCCGTTCGAAGGTGGCCATCAACATGGTATTGACAACACCGGCAATGGTTGTCAGGAAGACCATGGCCAGGATCAGGTAGTTGACCCTGCCCGACATCTCAAGCAGTGCGGCCATGGAGGGAACGATACGCTCCCAGCTAAGGATTTCATAGGGTTTGAGTGCGGGGAGTTTCTGGAGTGTTGACACAACCTCTGGGATGGACAGTTGGCTGTCGGTGCGGATAAGCATTTCATGAACCTGATCCGCCATGGCCAGGAACTCCTGGGAAACTGCCAGATCCATGATAATGCCGGCCTGGTTGATCTGGTCCACGGGGGTCTCGATGACCGCCTTGACGCGGTAGAGTCCACTGGCAATGGAGCCATCCACTGCCTGCCCCATCAGCGCCAGGGTATCCCCCGGCCGGACGCCCATGTCTGCGGCCAGACCTTTTCCCAGCAGCAGCTCACGGCCAATCGGTATCCGCTCCGCCCCCAGGCCTTCCAGAACGCCGCCGGTTTTCCTCTCCGCAGTGATGTCCATACCGCTGAGGACGGCCACATGCCCGGTTTCCTTCAGTGAAGTCAATACCGGGGCATACACCCGCGGAGCGACTCCTCGCACATGGGGCACTTCCGCAATCTTCTTTACCAGGGATACGGCATGCGGCATGACGCGCTCGATGGCCTCGTCATCCCGGTATTTTGGGGCATGGACCTGTATGTGACCCAGCATGGGGCCGGTCAACGTCTCGAAAATCCTGGCCTCGTGTCCGTTCATGAAACTGTTGATCCAGATCAGCGTCACCTGGGCAATGGCAATGGCGAAACAGGCCAGCAAGGTCCTGATCCGGTTCCGCGCCAGGTTGCGCCACCCCATGCGCATGTCACTCCGCCATCCGGAGAACAATTGCGTATTCATTGTCTTTCCAGCTGGGAAAGGCTGAAGAGGCTGTCGGGAAGGTTCAGGTCGAATTTCATGTCCAGGTAACGGAGCTCGGTCAGGTGCCCGGGCTGATCGACCGTTTCCAGCTGCACACGGGTCGGAATCCTGCGCCCCCCCATCATCCTGACGTCGCTGAAACGCATGGTTCGGGCCAGACGCCCCTTGCGATCGAAAAAACGCGCCATAAGCGGCAAGCTGGCGTCCTCGTTCACAACCCATTCTATTTTTCGCCAGCGGCCGACGACACCGGGCCGGACCTCCATGACCCCGATCCACCCCTTGGGATCCAATGAGCGCCCCATGATCCTGGTGTCGAAATCCCGTTCGTAGGAGCTGTCTTTCACCAGATCGTCATTGGTAAAGTCAGTCCCCATCCAGGAACTCAGCATCATCGAAGGCGGGATACGGATCGTGCGGGATATTTTGGGGAGGTAGTTCCAGAGGTTGTTGCCGACCTTGAGGGTCTCGGTGCCCGCCTCCCGAACCGGTTCATCGATGATGATCAGCGACCTGTCCTTACCCTTTGACCAGATCCGCATCTTCAGGTGCCTGGTCTGGGTCTCGGTCTTGGCAATCAGCTCCACATGACCGCTGGAGGCGGATGTTCGATACAGGTCATCCAGGCGGCGAACCACGTCTTCCACCTTCGGCATGTCCGCCGCCATGGCGTGAGCCGCAAGCAGCAAGAGCACGATCCAGCAGGCGTGAACGATTGTTGGCATGACAGGTCGGACCATGGCATCCCCCTTTACTCACCAGCTCGAGTATAAACCAGGATTCACGTAGTTCCAGCCAGGTCCCGAATTCTCTGCTGTTCCAGCATGGATTTCAGCTTCTGGCGATAGGCCGAAACGCTGATCTGGGCAGTGGTGTAATGAACCAGGGCATCAAGATAGTGAAGCGAGGGAAACTGGGCCGGTCGCTCTCCGAAATCGGCGTAGACGATTGCCACAACGGTGTTCGCGCGTACCAGGGGAAAGACCAACACTTCCGGACTGTCCGGCCTGCCGATCAACCGGTAGAGCTGATGCGGCCAGGTGGAATCGCTATGAAAGCCGTAGTACATCTGTCCGGTTTTAAGAGCGTTTTCAAAAATTTCCTGGTCGTCAAGCGGGATACTCAGATTGGAGAGGGGCGCTATCCCATCACCTTTCTCCCCCTTGAGCCCGAAAGACTGCTCCGCCACCAGTTCGGTTTCCATCACCACAAAAACAACCGCACGCTCGAACACTTCGATCAGGTACACAAGAATGGCAAGCGTTATGTCCATGCGTGTCTTGCAGCTGCGCAAGCGGGAGATGCAGGTAAAAAAGCGCTGGTCATCGCTCCTGCCGTATTCCGATGTCAGGGTTCGCAGAAAAGCCCCCAACTCCGAACAGAACGTCAGGGCCTGTTGCACATATATTTCCGGCGCACATTCCTTGCAGGGCTTTGGAATAATTGAACGTATTCCCGAGCTGAGCGCCTGCAACCCCAATGAACCCCAGAAACGCGAACAGGCAGCCAGAACAACCGACGCCTGGGGATATTTTCGCAGGTCACTACAGATCTGTAACGTATCCTGCTGGGCATCGGCATGGGGGACATCCAGGAAAATTACCAGATGCAGCGCCTGACAGAGCAGCAGCCTGATATTCATATCAACGGAGGCAATGTTATCGGTCGAAACCGCATAGACCCCTTCCTGGAAACAGATCGATCTGACCATGGTCGACAGCAGCTGAGACTGGGTAATCACAATCACCGCGATTCCCTGGGGTTCGGTCACCAGCTTGCCTTCCGGCACGGGACCGGCCAGCTG
Organism: Desulfuromonadales bacterium; assembly: GCA_013377095.1. Lineage (GTDB taxonomy): Bacteria > Desulfobacterota > Desulfuromonadia > Geobacterales > Pseudopelobacteraceae > Pseudopelobacter. Next base: position 25,740 of record JACAAY010000018.1, on the reverse strand, counting down.
TGATAACAGCTGCATTTTCTGGTCATTGGCTGCACGGGGAAATTCGTCAACAATCAGCTTTTTAACCACGTCCATGGCACGGTAGCTTTGATCACTGCTGCGCTGAACCATGTTTCGCTGCTCAACAAGCAACTGCTGGAGCGCTGACGGACCATCGTCCCGATCAGGCCCGCTGGATATGATTGCGGGTGCATTGATTCCGGGCTGCTCCGGTTCCAGATCCAAGTTGCTGACGCCGGCAATGCTCAGAATCTCATCCATGGTACCGTCACGGACCTTTTCGTCAAAGATTCGCAACGATTCCATCAAAATTCCCTGGGTGTTCAACAGGATTCTTTGGGGAAACTTGGTCCTGGAAAAATGATAGCCGTCAGCAGTGTCGCTCTTGGCTGCCTCCAGCAAAAAACGGCCCTCTTTCCAGGTCAGCACCTCAATAATTGTCATCTCTATCAATGATTCCAGTCCGTTATATGCCGCTGTCTCATCGACCATACCATGTTCGAGCAGGGTAATGATCAGCGGTTTACGATCAACACCGGCGCTGTTCTGGATATCCAGCGCCTGAGCCAGTTGCTCCTCGGTAATGGCACCCGCGCTGACCAGGACCTGCCCGATGCGCACACGGCTGTTGAGGTAGTTGGCACTGACAAGATCTCCATCATGGAACACCAGATGGCTCTCCAGTTGCTCGCTGGTGAGTCGCAAAACACCGGTTTTTCGGGCCCCGTGCAGAAACTGAATGACCTCGATGATGGGGAAATGATTCAGGTCGCCTTGTAATGACATTGTGAAAACGCTCCGGAAGGAATTTCGACAGGGGTCCATACTTTTGTTGGTGTATCCTTAGCACAAATTCGACACAGATTCCATGAACGCTTTCATCATTATTGAGAAATTTCGGGGATATCAGGCATCACCCTCGTAAATTTCCCTGTTACCTGCCACCGCAACAGGCTGACCACACCGACTTGAACCACACATACCCCCTTCACGCTCCGGTCGGATTGACTTTTCCCACCCTGGGGTGCTATCTAAGAATGTTCGCTATACGTTAAGGAGTCCTGAGTGCCTCACACAACCCGCCATAGCCGTATCTTCGCCTTTGTGAGCCGTCGCCCACGCCTGATCCTGGGGCTGGCGCTGCTGTTGTCCGTCCTCTCGGTAATCTACACCAAGCAGAACATGGAATTCCTGACGGGGCGAGATGACCTGATGCCCCGAAACGCCCCCTTTCAGGTCGACTACCGAGCCTATCGCCAGGAATTCGGCGACCAGGAAGAGGTAGTTATCGTCATTGAATCGGATGACGCAGAAAAAGCAACCCGTTGCGGCGATGTTCTCTTTGAACGGCTGAACCGCGAGAAAAACATCTTCCGCGAGGTGTTTTATCCCGGCGGCCTGCCCTACTTCCGTAAAAACGGCCTGCTGTTCATGCCGCTTGAGGACATCAAAAAGCTGCGCTCTACCCTGACCATGGCAGCACCGGTGCTGAAAGACCTGGCAGCCGCACCCTCGGTGCAAACCCTGTTCACCAGCCTGACCAGCCAGATTGATGGCTATCTGGCCAAGGGTGATCAGGACTCCCTAAAAAGTCTGACCTTCATGCTCACAACCCTTGACAAAGGTTTCAAGGCCTTCGATGGAAAATCCAGCGGCATGAGCATGGATTCGTTTCTCAAGGGGAGCGGCGACGGCAAGCCATCCATGCTGGAGAGCGCCGGCAAACAGCAGGTGATCACGATCCTGCCGATCAAGGAGCAAGGCAGCTTCGTACCGGCTGAAAAAGCCATCACCTCCACCCGTGGCATTGTGCGCGAAATCCTGGCCCGGCCGGAATTCAAGGGGGTCAGCGCCGGATTGACCGGCGTGCCGGTATTGGAATACGAAGAGATGGCCACCAGCCAGCGCGACATCGGCATTGCCACCGTGCTGTCATTATCCCTGACCGTGATCCTGCTGCTGTTCGCCTTCCGCGGTCTCTTGAACGTGATCTGCGCCATGGTGTCCCTGATCGTGGGTATCTGTCTCTCCTTCGGTTTTGCCACGGCCGCTGTCGGCCACCTCAATATCCTCTCCATGGTGTTTGCCATCATGCTGATCGGCCTGGGGATCGAGTATGGCATCCAGGTGGTGCTGCGCTACCAGGAAGAACTGAGGAACGGCGCCAGCGGTATGCAGGCCATTGAGACCGGACTGGGCGCCAATGTACGCTCAATCATCATGGCAGCCGCCACCGTGGCTCTGGCCTTTGTTACCTTTGCCTTCACCGATTTCAAAGGGATTGCCGAACTGGGCGTCATCGCCGCCGGCGGTGTGGTAATCTGTGTCATAGCCACCTTTACGGTGCTGCCGGCCATGTTGATTCTGTTGGAGCGTTTCAGAAAACCGGGCAAGACCTACCTTCCGGTTCCGGACAGTGACCGGGAGGTGCAGGTTGCCGGACGACCACTCTTCCGGGCGCTACTCAGCCGCCCAAGGACGGTTGCCGGCGTGACAGTGCTGCTCTCCCTGCTCTGTGTCTATCCCACGCTGATGACCCGCTTCGACTACAATCTGATGAACCTGCAGGCCAAGGGGCTACAATCGGTGGAGTACGCCTACAAGCTGATGCGCAGCAAGGAAAACTCCGGCTACTTTGCCGTGGTCACGGCGCGGGACAGCCGGGAGGCACAAACCCTGACGCAGCAGCTTGAAAAACTACCCAGTGTGGATCACGTGGTCAGCCTATCAGCGCTGGTCCCGGACCGGCAGTCGGAAAAGCTGGCTGAACTGGCGGCGCTACGCGGAGTGATGGCAGATGTAAAGCCAAAACCTTACGAAGAAAACCTGCGTCTGATGGAGTTGCCAACGGTATTCGAGAACTTCCACGGGCGGGTGGCAAAGCTGAAGCAGGCGCTGGAAGCAGCCAAGGCGCCGGAAGCCAAACCGGTGGGCGCCTTTCTGGCCACACTGGACAGCTTCTTTTCCACCCTGGAAAAAGAGAAGAATAAAAATGCCGTGGGCATGCTGCGGGATTTTCAGGGGGGGATGTTTGCCGAACTGCCGAGCAAACTGGCCATGCTGAAGGAGAGCCTGGAGGCGGCGCCGGTGGGTGACACCGATGTGCCGGCCGAGTTGAAGCAGCGTTTTGTGGGCAAGAGCGGCAAACTGTTGTTGCAGGTGGCCCCAAAAAAGGAGATCTTCGAGCATCAGCCGCTGGCCGAGTTTGTCACCCAGGTCAAGGGGGTCGTTCCCAACGCTACCGGAGAGCCGGTCATGGTCTACGAATCCCTGACCGTGCTGCGCGATTCCTACCTGAAGGCCTTTGCCTATGCCTTTATCGGCATCGCCGTGATCCTGCTGATCAACTTCAAGAGCATCCGCTTTGCACTGATCGGCGCCCTGCCGCTGGCTGCCGGACTGTTGCTGATGGTGGGCGGTATGTGGCTGGCCGGGATCAGCTTCAATTCAGCCAATATCATCGTCCTGCCGCTGATCCTGGGGGTGGGGATCGACTCTGCCATCTACATTATCAACCGCTACCGTCAGGGGAACGAGAGCCCCTCCCAGGTGGCTGTGAGCAGCGCCGGCATCGGCGTGTTCCTCAATGCCCTGACAATCCTGTTCAGCTTCGGCGCGCTGATGGTGGCCCACCACCAGGGGGTCTTCAGCATCGGAGCGGTCATGTCCCTGGGCATGGTCGCCAGTGTGGCGGTCTTCCTGGCCTTCCTGCCGGCCCTGCTCAGCCTGTGGGGAAAAAGGTAGGCCGGACTGGACCGTCTGATAACCACTATTAACACGCAAAAAGGCCGGATCGTGAATCCGGCCTTTTTGCGTTCCTTCTGTATGCTTCATCCAACGCTTCACAAGACGGCAATCAGAACAACGCATCCACGTCAAAAGTGCGGCACACAACTCAAGCCGGAAGAATTATTTATTAAAATAAACTAATATAGCCCGTAATATCAGCCCATCGGAAGTTCAAAACCCGATTAAAAATTCAAATGGCACGTACAGTGGTGCAAAGCTGGATAGTTCAACTGGACTTTATGCAGCGGCTCAACTTCGCTACGCACCCCATAAACTCTTAATTCGTTGAACGAGTAAAAATAAAAAACATTAATGAGTCACCTTAGAGTCGCCTTACGGACGTTGTTTATTTATCTATTAGCTCCAACAACGCCGAATCTTTTTTTATTATTCTCTCCCCTCTGCCGGCTGCAACACTGACTCCAGCCCGCTGAAGGTTCACGTGCCTGCCGACCTCGACGCCACTATGCCCAATCTGGCGGACAGCAAAATAACAAATGACACTCCGGGCATCAACGATCCTGGCTGCACGTGTTTTAAGTTGCAGTTCTTGCGGATCGATTCCAAAGTGGCGGCAAACTTTTGCGATAACTTCCTCTATCTCCATGGGCCGGGATAATTTCGATTTAAGCTCCCGCCGGTCACGCAGTTCCTCAATAAATTTTCCGCTTCCGAGGACCCGTTCGTCATGCGGCTCTTCTCGACGCTCTCCCAACAGCTCCCTTGGCATCCTTCGTCCGCCGCCAAGTTCGTCACGTTTTCCCAACGCGATACCGTCGGCAACAAAGAGTCGATACCGTCTTTTTGCCTCCCGCTTTCCCTTGGAAAAGAGCGCGAGGACCTCATCCGCGACCTGCCCTTCTAAGGCGGCTTTTCCCAAGATGATCGCGTGACCGGACCAGGGATAATGATCGAGGGCGTCAAGAAAGTCGCGTCCGAGCATTTGTCATAATCCCCAAAAAAACCGTGAAGCCCTTTATTACAAGGCTTCACGGCGTTTTTATGATTACTCCCGCCTTGCCGTTAGGCAAGAGCTTGATCGACCGAAGTACTGGTAACAGCAGTGAGGCAAGCCTCAGGGAATACGAGATCATCCGGGGCTGCTGACGGGTGGGGAGCCCTGGCTCAGGCAGCCATACTCCTGCGGGCAACAAGGTAGATCACGTCATAGGTCGCGGGTATCATGCCGTCTTTCTGAAAGCGTGACCTGTAGTGGGAAGCCATGGCGTTCAACAGCCCCCGCCACCCCAGACCGCCACCGTCGTTGCGTGCCGGTGTTGTGGCGCCGATCCCCTTGATGGAACGGAGCAGCGCCGCAACATCGGGGTGATGCTCGATTTCCCTTTCCGTGGCAACCACCACCTGATCGAAACCAAGCTCCGACAGCGCCTGGCGCACATCATCGCTGCCCCTGAAACGCTGCAAACGACCGCCGCGGCTGTCATCGGTACTGAAACGGTCAGCAAGCGCCTCCCGGTAACTTTCCTGCAGCTCCCACAGGGTTTTCCCCCCAAAAAACGCGGCACACAGCAGCCCTCCCGGCGCCAAAACCCGCCAACACTCCTGAAAGCAGCTGTCAAGCCGCTGCACCCATTGCAGTGTGGATGCTGACACCACCAGATCAAAGGCGCCCGTGCGAAAGGGCAGGCATTCGGCATCACCGTTGACCAGCATGGCTGCCGGGCCAAGGCGCTCGGCTGAGCGCTGCGCCATGTTGAAGGCCAGATCGAGCCCGCACAGTTGGGTGCCAGGATAGAGTCCGTGGACAGTGGTCAGCATGGCGCCGGTGCCGCAGCCGATATCCAGCGCGTGCCGCGGCGCAGCAGGGCTGTGCGTTGCCACCAGCCGGGTCAGATTGGCCACCACACGCTTCTGGACAACCGCATGCTGATCATACTCTCCGGCATGACGGTGAAACCCCCTGCCGATCCTGTTTCTCTCATCGCCCCTGTGCAAAAATCCTCCTGCTGAAACCGGTTATTGAGTCATTGAAATCTGTGCTGCGTGTCAGAAAGGGCGCATGCCCGCAGCCGTCGAGTACAACGTGGGTACTGGGCTGTATCCATCGCGCCATGTATGCTGAGGCGCCGGGAAGACAGATGCGATCCTGGTCACCGTTGATGATCAGGGTCGGCAGATCTATGGCAGGCAGCACTCCCCGCATATCCGCCTCGGCCAGGGCAGCGAGACCCTGGACGGCGACACTCTTTTCAGGCAGTAGTATGGCAGCCAGAACCTGTCCGATACGCTGATCCAGCTCATGATCGTCACGTTCGCCCGGAGCAAACATGTCCGCCATGAAACCTTCCCGGGCCCTGGCCAGGTTGCGGCGGACCCTGACCACCATGCCGGCCAGCTCGGTTGCATCCAGCCCAGGCGCAAAGTCCTCGCTTGAGGTAAAGCGGGGGGTGCCGGAAACCAACACCAGTCCGGACAACCGCTCCCGAAGCCGTTCATATGCAAGCAGAGCCACCTGGGCCCCCAGCGACCAACCCGCCAGGAGTGCCCCATGCAGATCCAGGTGGAAAAAGAGAGCCTGCAGATCCGCGGCAAATCCGGGAAAGTCATGACCTTCGCCGGCAGCTTCGGATTGTCCGTGGCCGCGCAGATCAGGCGCTATGACCCTGAATCGGTCGCCCAGGCTTTCCAGCTGAAAACGCCACACCGCCGATGACATGCACCAACCGTGCACAAGTACAAGAGGCTGTCCCTGTCCCTGATCCTCGTACCAGAGTCGTCTGCCGTTATCCAGGGTGCACCAGGGCATCAGATGACGCCCAGGTTTCTGCCCACCGCCGCCATACGCTCGGCGGCCCGCGTCAAATCGGCGGTGGTATGGGTTGCCATGACCGTGCAACGCAGACGGCAGGCGCCGGCGGGCACGGTTGGCGGGCGTATCCCCTGGACAAAAAAACCCTCCGACAACAGCTGTTCGGAAAAGCGCATGGTTGGCTCGGCCTCTCCGGTCAGAATCGGCACGATCTGGGTGCTGCTGTCGCCGGTGGAGAAACCGGCGTCGCGGAGCAACCCACGAAAAAGAGCCGTATTTGCGGCGAGCTGTTTTCTGAGGAAATCGCCCTCGGGTGACTGGACCAGTTTGAGCGCCGCAAGGGATGCCGCCAGAACCGACGGCGGCAGCGAGGTGGAAAAGATAAAGCTGCGGGCCCGGTTGACCAGCAGATCGCGCAACTCACTGGACAGGGCCACATAGGCGCCAAAACTGCCCAGCGCCTTACCAAAAGTTCCCACGTGGATGTCAATGTCCGACAACACCCCCAAATACTCGGCGCTGCCCCTGCCCCCCTCGCCCAGCACGCCGCAGCCATGGGCGTCATCCACCATCAACAGGGCATCGTGGCGGGTCTTGAGCGCTGCCAGTTCTCCAAGCAGCGCCAGGTCGCCATCCATGCTGAAAACTCCGTCGGTGACGATCAGGCAGCGTCCCTTTCCCCTCTGTTTTTCCATCAGAGCCGCCAGGGCTGTTGTGTCGTTGTGGGGGTAGCGCACCAGCTTGGCCCCGGACAGGAGCGCGCCATCGATGATGCTGGCATGGTTGAGGCGATCCGAGAAAATCACGTCGCCCTTCCCCACCAATGCGGATATGACGCCGGTATTGGCGGCGTAGCCGCTGTTGAACGCCAGGGCGGCGGCAGTGCCCTTGAAACCGGCCACCGCGGCCTCCAGCAGCTCATGCAGCGCCATGGTACCGGATACGAGCCGCGAGGCTCCGCTGGAGGTGCCGTAGCGTTCCGTGGCACTGACAGACGCCTCGGTGAGCGCCGGGTGTTCCGCCAGCCCCAGATAATTATTGGAACAGAGCAGCAACACCTCGCGGCCGTCAAGCTCAACCCGCGCCGACTGGCGCCCCTGAATCAGACGCGTGGAGCGGAAGAGCCCCCTGCTCCGAATCTGCTCCAGCTCATCCCGTATTGAAAGATGCATGAACACCCCACTAGCCAACCAAGCTCAAATCAAAAGTTGACAATACCGGCAAAAAAAAACCAAGGCAACAAAAAAAACATTTCCGGAAACACCACACCATAAAGGCAGCCGGAATCCCAGCTGCCTTTGAAAAACCGGCACGCAATCACCTACCCATAGCGGCTATTAACAGTTCAACAACGTCACAGATAGCCGGTTTTACCGCTTCGCGCCAGTTCCTCAACCACCTTTTTCACATCCTGGGCCCGCTCACGATGGCAGACCAACAATGCATCGGGTGTCGATACCACAATCAGCTCGCTGACACCAACCGTTGCCACCAGGCGCCCGTCTCCGTACACCAGGCAGTCGCTGGAATCAATGGCAATATGTCCGGAGGTGTTGACAGACACCGTCCCGCTGGCATCCGGCTCCATGACCTCGGGAAGAGCGCTCCAGCTGCCCACATCACTCCAGCCCATTTCCACCGGCGCCACCTGGACCCGGTCGGATCGCTCCATGACGCCGTAATCGATGGATATGCTGCTGGCCCTGCTGAAAACCGCTTCAATCTGGCCGGCAAGATCGGAAAGTTCCCAGACATCGTTGTTAAACGAAATTGTAGCCAGCAACGTGGCCAGATCGGGCATGTGCCGGCCAATTTCATCCAGGATCGTATCGCAGCGCCAGATGAACATGCCACTGTTCCAGAAGTAGTTGCCTTCATCCAGATAGCGCACGGCCTCTGCCAGGGGGGGTTTTTCAACAAACCGCCGCACCGGAAACGGCCCCTCGCCGCGCAGGTCCATATCAGCCTCAATATACCCATACCCCGTCTCCGGGCGGGACGGCATGATCCCCAGCGTGACCAGATAGCCGTTGCGCGCCGTTCGTTGTGTCGCACGCAGTGTATCACGCAGGGCATCCTCATCCTTGATGAAATGATCTGCCGGCAGCACCACCATCACCCCGGCCGGATCATGGGCGGCAATGATGGTCGCTGCCAGCCCGATGGCAGGGGCGGTGTTACGGGCAACAGGTTCGGCCACCACATCAATGGGCACACCGTGATAGCCGGCCAGCTGGCGTTTGGTCTCTTCGGCCTGGAGCACATTGGTAACAATCATGATCCGCTTGGGCTTGAGCGGCAGAACACGCTCCACCGTCCGCTGCAGCATGGTCCTGTCTCCGGTGATGGAGATGAGCTGTTTGGGTTTGGCGGTCCGCGAAACCGGCCAGAACCGGGTTCCGGAACCTCCGGCAAGAATGACAATATACACGCTGCCTCCGCTATTTATACTGGATACGATCTATGAAATCAGCCACTTCACGCCCCAGACGGCCAACCGCTTCGGTGGTGTCCAGCACATCCCACAGGGTCTGCCGGCAATAGGCGACCTCCTGGCCCGTCCCGCCATCCAGAAGAACAGCTTCGATGGAGATGCGGAAGCGCCCCATGCGCACAAACTTCCCCTGCAGGATCAGGGTCGTGGCGGACAGTTTTTCCGTACGCGACACATTCTGATAGATGCGACGGGCCTTGACGTAACGCAGAATCTGCTCGGTCAACTGTTCAGGAATTTTGGCATAGCGCTGTTCACGCTCACCCATGCGCTCATCGCCATCACTGTAAAACTCACGCTTCAGCTCAAAATCCTTCAGCAGCAGCGTTGTGTAGGTGGACATCGGCTTCTGGTTGGTGACGATCTCCTCGTCCGTGACCGCATTGGAAGTTGCCGCGCACCCGGCCAGCATGAACAGCATGCCCATCAGACACGACATGACAACCCACCGTATGATGCCAGCCGGACTCGCTATGCATCGAGAGGGGTGGTCAGCCCTCATCGCGCTCGCTGCACCGGTTGTAATCGTCGTCGAAACGGACAATATCGTCTTCTCCCAGATACTCACCGCTCTGCACTTCAATGATCACCAGCGGAATTTTGCCGGGGTTCTCCAGACGGTGGTTCTGGCCGATGGGAATAAAGGTCGATTCATTGACATTAACGAAAAATTCCCTGTCAGCGCAGGTAACCTTGGCACTGCCCGACACAACGATCCAGTGTTCGCTGCGATGGTGGTGTTTCTGGAGCGAAAGACGCTCCCCGGGCTTCACCTCGATGCGTTTTATTTTATAATTTGTATTCTGGTCAAGAACCAGATACGAGCCCCAGGGGCGTTCTCCCCGTTCCATTGATCACCCTCTGTTGATAGTATTTCTCAGCTTTAAATACTCACCCAATGCCTCGCGCCACGGTTGCAGCCGCACACCGGTGGCCTGCTCCAGTTTGTCGCACCCCAGAATGGAATTGAGTGGACGGTTGGCCGGTCGATTCAACTCCCTGGTGGTCATGGCGTTAACCCTGACGTTCAGGCCGGATTCTTCGAAAATGGCGCGGGCGAATTCGTTCCAGGTGCAGAAACCGGAATTGGCGGCATGATAGACACCCCGGCACCCCTTGTCCAACAACGCCATAATGGCGCGGGAGAGATCAATCGTCCAGGTCGGCGAACCGGTCTGGTCGTCCACCACGGAGACCTGATCCTTTTCCCCGGCCAGACGCAGCATGGTTTCAATAAAGTTATTGCCGTGCAAACCATAGAGCCACTGGGTTCGCACAACCAGAAAGTCGGGGTTGAGCGCAGCATTCCTTTCGCCGCGCAACTTTGATTCTCCGTAGATACTCAGGGTGCTCGTCCGGTCACTCTCGATATACGGTGTCCGCTTGCTGCCATTGAAAACATAATCGGTGCTGATCTGTACCAGCTTGGCCCCGATTGTCCGTGTCACCATGGCCAGGTGGGAAACCGCCTCGCCGTTGACCTGCATGGCCTTGCCCTGATTGCTCTCACAGCCATCCACATCGGTATAGGCGGCGCAGTTGATAAGCACGGATGGCCGAAGCGCAGTCAGAACCCGCTCAACAGATTCCAGCGAAGTAATATCCATATCCTGCGCATCCACCCCCCGGGCCCTGTCCCCCAGCAGCGCCATCAGATCGCTGCCGAGCATGCCATTGCATCCGACAACCAGAATCATGCCGCACCTCCATACTGCTGTGTATAGTATTCTCGATAGGAACCGGACGTAACCTCAGCCACCCATTCCTGATGGGAAAGATACCACTCGATGGTCTCGGCGATTCCTCGCTCGAAGGTATAGGCCGGTTCCCAGCCCAGGTCACGTTTGAGGCGGGAGGCATCAATGGCATAGCGCCGGTCATGACCGGGGCGGTCCTTGACAAAGGTGATCAGCGTCCGGTTTTCACCGGAAGATCTCCCCAGGCGCTCATCCAGCAGGTCACAGACCAGATTGACGATATCGATATTAAACCATTCGTTATTACCGCCGATGTTGTAAATCGAGCCGGGTGCGGCTGTTTTCAGAACCACCTCCACCGCAGCGGCATGGTCGTTGACGTGCAGCCAGTCGCGAACGTTCTTCCCATCTCCATAGACCGGCAACGGTTTACGGTTGATAATGTTGTGAATCAGCAGCGGAATCAGCTTTTCAGGAAAATGAAAGGGACCGTAGTTGTTGGAGCAGCGTGTGTTCAGGGTCGGCATGCCATAGGTCTCGTGATAGGCGCGCACCAGCATGTCGGCTCCGGCCTTGCTGGCCGAATAGGGTGAGTTGGGGGCCAGCGGGGTCTCCTCGGTAAAGAAACCGGATTCGCCCAAACTGCCGTACACCTCGTCGGTGGAGATCTGGAGGAATCGAAAATCATTAACCACCCCGGATTGCCAGTGTTTGCGACTCTCTTCCAGTAAAACCTGGGTCCCCAGCACATTGGTGCGTACAAAAATTTCCGGTCCGCTAATGGAACGATCCACGTGGGATTCCGCCGCAAAATGAACCACGGCATCAACCTTTCGTTCCGTCAGGAGCTGTGCCACAAGCGTGGCATCACCAATATCACCCCTGACAAAACTGTAGGCGGGATTGTTTTCCAGGGTTCTCAGATTATTCAGGTTACCGGCATAGGTCAGTACATCAAGGTTGGTAACCTGACTGCCGGGGTTACCCGCCAGGAAAGAGTGGATGAAATTGGATCCGATAAATCCGGCACCACCGGTCACCAAAATGGATTGAGGAGCAAATGACATGGGTCGAGATTCCTTTCAAACTGAAATAAGCTTTTCTTTTTAGCATATTTTAGACGAGGATGTGAACTGATTTGCTTGACATGAACACTTTTGAAACAGTAACCTCCGGATATATGAAGATGCCGTTCAACGTTATTAAGCTTTTCAGTGTTGCTCTGCTAACGCTGGTTTTGTTATGCGACTCCGCCTATCCCTTTTGTTTTCAAGAGGCTGGCCAGAAGTACGGCATCAATCCGATGGTGCTGCGCTCGATCGCAAAGGTTGAATCAAACAATGATCCGGGCGCCATCAACAAAAACAGCAATGGCTCCTATGATCTGGGGTTAATGCAAATCAACTCAATCTGGAAACCGCTGCTCGGGGAAGAGCGCTGGAATCATCTGGGAGACGCCTGTTACAATACCAAGACCGGCGCCTGGATATTGGCCATGTGCATCAACAAGTACGGATACAACTGGAAGGCGATCGGCTGCTACAACAGTCAGACACCTGAGAAGAGTGAAGTCTATGCAAAAAAAGTATTCAGTCAGTTAAAGCAGTTGGAGCTCCGCAAGGAGCCGCAACCGCTTGACAGCGATGTTGAAGCGGCACTGCTGAACCAGATAGATGAACTGGTTGAATCTGCGCGCCAGGGAAAGAAAACCGGCAAAAAAAAGGTGCTCAAGTTTGTCCCCTATGTGCGCCTCTCCCCCCGGCAATTGCGCGAGCCGCCCCCCTTACCGGCAGAAGAACCCGACCGACCGGATTCCGCAGTGGGTCGCGCCACAACGGAAACTATGGCCAACAAACACATCCACATTGACCGACAACAACCGCCGCCGGAAGAGCTGCATTCACCGTGACGTACATCGCCGAAGAGTGCGCGGATTGAAGAGACAAAAATGGCAACTCACAGGAGTTGCCAAATCTTGAAACGCATTTTATCAAACTGCCACACCATAGCTCGATTCAACATCCGGTTTCACATCATGGACGGTGCCGCAACGAACGACTAGATTTCCGCATCCCTGGTCTCATCCAGCAGCGCCAGCAACTCGAGTATCTGCAACTCACCAATGTCCAGAATATCGGCCTCCTCTGAACCGATCAGATCCAGGGTCGGATCATGTTTGAGCCCCAAACCTGCCCGGTGACAGGCCATGTTCACAAAGCGCACGATGGCCAGCATCTTGTTGATCGTATCCCATTCTTCGGAATGATGGGCCTTGATCACATCGCAATACATGGCCGGGAAGTTCCAGTGTTGTACCAGCCGCACCCCCTGCTCCACATGCATGGCCTCGAAAATCTCCATGACAAGCTCATCGTCAAACAGAGACTTGATAACCCCCGCCGACACCAACCGCTCAACCGCCTTCAACAGATACAACTTGCCCACGTCGTGCAGAAGCGCCGCAAGATAGCTTTCATCAACTGCGCCGCGCATTCCGCAATTCTGGGTCAACCAGCGGGAACCGAGTGCACAACCATGGCTGTGTTGCCACAGCGTCTTCATATAACGATTGAGTACCGGGTGGGTTGAAGCATGGGCGGACGCCTGTGAAGCTGCTATGGCGATGTTGATTACCTGTTGCGCGCCCAGACGTATAACCACCTCTTTGATGGTAGCAACCTTGGTACGCCCCATGTACATGGGAGAATTTGCCATCTTGAGCATCTGGCTGGCCAGGGCAGCATCTTCATTGGCAACCATGGCAACTTCGTCAACCGTAAAATCAAAGTCCGAGAGCATCCGCTGGAGTTTAAGAGCTACGGGATGAAAGATGGGGAGCTCAATCGGCTGGGATGCGAGCAGTTTTCTGACTGTTTCGGGAATGAGTGCTGATGTCATTGGATACGCTCTCCTTCAGTAATTCATGCAGTCTTCCAACCGTTGAACCAATCTACTCACGTCGTGGCATGCGGGCGCCTGTCAGGCGACCCGATCTCCCAGCCGAAACCGCCCTTCCAGATCATCGATGAACTGACGAGCCGAACGCCCACTCCTCTTGGCAGTATACATGCTCCATTTCAATGCCTTATCACAGAGTTCCTCATCTGACAGGGGAAGATTCCGCGCACGTGCATATTGCCGAACCACGGCAAGATATTCATTCTGGTCAAATCGATAAAATCCAAACGACAATCCGAAGCGGTCCGCGAGGGCAAGTTTTTCGCCCTCTGCTTCCTCGGGGTGAATCTCGTCATCCCCCCGGGTATCACGCACTTTTTCCGGCATCAGATGACGGCGATTGGAGGTGGCATAGATCAGAACATTTGAGGGTCGTTCTTCAATATCCCCATCCAGCAGGGTTTTAAGTGCACGGAAATCCCCCTCCCCTTCGTCAAATGACAGGTCATCACAGAACAGGATGAATCGGTAATTCGAGTCACGCAACTGGGAAACAATCTGCGGCAGGGACATGATATCCCAGCGTTTCAGTTCGACAATCCTCAAGCCCTGCGGCGCAAAGGGCTTCAACAACCCCTTGACCAGCGATGATTTGCCGCAACCACGCTCTCCCCACAGCAGGACATTATTGGCAGGCAAACCTGCCACAAACTGGGTTGTGTTGCGCACCACATCTTCACGGATATGATCAACGTTTACCAATTCATCCAGATCAAACAGGTGCGGGTGGGCAACCGGTGTGAGCCGTCCCCCCTCACCCGAGCGTTCCCAGCGGAATGCGAGATACCGATCAAAATCAGGAGCAGCATCGGCGTCAGGCATCAGGCGATCAACAAGACGTTCAACTTTTTCAAGCAAGACAGTAATTTTATCCAGGGAACCATTCATTTTATAACACTATTCTCCATCAGCCATTGAGCGGGCACTCCGCTTCCCAGACCGCGAACTCATCACCTTTGATCGCCAGAAAACTCTCGATGCGCTGACCATAATAATCGGTCAGGGAAGCCTCCGCTTCAAGCCAGGACAACTCCTCCCTGGAAATGAAATGCTGCGACTGAAGAAATGCATACAGCTTGACAATGGCCTTCAGATAGCGTTCAAGCACGGGCATTTCCGGGTCAAGGGTGTGGGTGATAAACCAGGTGGCGGCAAAACGCCTGATGACGCCGGGAACCGGCTGCACTACATTCAGCCGGGCAAAATCCAGCAGGTAATCACGCACATACCTGTCTGCGCAAAAAGCCAGATCGGACGCGACCTGGGGATCTTCACCCCTGATGATCAGGTAGTTATAAAAACTGTTCAAAAGTGACTGACAGCGTTCATTTACCCGCACTTCTTCCTCGAGGGAGGCAAAGTCAAAATCATCGTGCTCAAATTCAACTTCTGGGAGTTGCTGTTCTGTCATGGAAACATCCCTCTATCAGGCCGGATTCAAATCCAGCAGGTTTTGATGTACAAAAAAGCCATCTTTCTGGATCAATACGTCATCAAACCAGATTTCACCACCGTCGGCCAGAATTTTCACCAAGTCCCAGTGGACCGCGGAACGGTTGCCATTGTCGCACTCGTCGTAGGCTTGGCCGGGAGTGAGGTGAATCGAGCCGAATATTTTTTCGTCAAAAAGAGTGTTCCGCATGGGGCGGCGAATACCGGGGTTGATTCCCAGTGAAAATTCACCGATGTAGCGGGCGCCCTCATCGGTATCAAGGATCTTGTTGAGCGCGGCACCCATACCCGCGTCAGCGCTGGCTGCAACAATTCTTCCCCGTGAGAATTCGAAACGGACCCCATTGAATTCCTTACCCTGGTAGATACTGGGACAGTTGTAACGGATATACCCCTCAACCGAATCCCTGACCGGCGCCGAGAATACCTCGCCATCCGGCATGTTCAAGCGACCATCGCACTTTATTCCCGGCAATCCCTTGATACTGAACGAAAGATCCGTATCCGGAGCAACAATCCGAATCCTGTCAGTTTTGTCAATCAGCTTTTTCAATCTGTCCTGTTTGCGGGATTCCTGCGCCCAGTCAATGCAGCAAGCCGAAAAAAGATAATCCTCGTATTCCTCCAGGCTCATTTTCGCGTCCTGGGCAGCGGCATGTGTCGGATAACGGGTCACAACCCAGCGGGTATGCTTGACCCGCTGGTCGATCAACGGCTTGGTAAGTTTCTGGTACGCCACCACCGCCTCCTGGCGGGCGTTGGCCATGACCATGGTGTTATCGCCCGCAGCAATACCGATATACACCGTCAGGGTTTTATAAAAATCAAGTTTATGCTGAGGAAAGTGGGCAAGCTGCTGCTTGGTGGCCAGGTTGTAAAAGTCGCGGTCGATCTCCGGAACGGAAAAACAGTATTCAACATACTTTGCGCCACGATTCAAGCAGAGATCGTAGAGTTCCTTCACCAGGGGAACCGCCTCCAAGCCGGCAGCATTGATCAAAACCACATCACCCTTCCTGACCCTGGTGGAGTAATCAATCAGGATTTCTGCAAAACGCGCCACGCGGGGGTCCTTCATGGTTTTTTTCCTTTCAGGGGCAGAAATATCGAACTTCTCATGTAAGGACAGCCAACAGCATCTTTTGCCAGACAACAAAAGACCGCAGATATCATTTTTTGTTTTAACCTTTTTCTGCTACCATGCCTTCCCAATCAAACACGTAAGCATAGGAATTTACATGAACATGCGTAAAATTGAAACCAAAATAATGAACCCTCTGATGGGAGCGGTAATACCCTTGCCCGCCTACGCCACCGATGGTTCGGCTGCCATGGATTTGCGGGCCTGCCTGGCAGATGCGCAGATTGTTCAACCGGGTGAAACAGTCATGATTCCCAGCGGCATTGCCATCGGTATTCATGACCCCGGCCTGGTGGCACTGATCGTACCCCGCTCGGGACTAGGAATCAAACATGGCATCGTACTGGCAAACACTGTCGGTGTCATCGATTCAGACTATCAGGGCGAAATAGGAATCGGCATCCACAACCGCGGACAGGAGCCCTACACCATTCAACCGGGCGAACGCATCTGCCAGATATTTTTTGTACCCGTGGTCCAGGTCACCCTGGAACCGGTTGATGAGTTCCGTCAGGAAAGCGCTCGGGGCAGCGGAGGATTCGGCCACACCGGCAAAAACTGAAAAGGGCGAGAATCCCACACTCGCCCGATCCCAACACATGGAAAAATCTCTGAGTAAACGGCCAACCGGATTAAAAATGAAGCACCTCAGCCGTCAGCCCCAGACCGTCCGTTTTTCCCATTACCTCAAGATTAAAGCTGGCACCATCAAACAGTTCACAGCCAAGTTTCTGGACATCCGCTGTGGTTACGGCGTCAAAGCAGGCCAGGACCTCATCAACGGTTTGATTCCGGCCAAGGTAGATTTCATTCTTTGCCAGCCTTGTCATGAGGTTATCGCTGCTTTCCAGTGACATCAGGAAGTTGCCCTTGAGTTGTTCACGAGCCGAATCCAGCTCATCCTGTAGCACAGGCTCCCGTTTAAGCGCTGCAATCTCCTGCAGCACAATATCGATGACCTCCCGGCACTGCTCACGCTCCGTACCCGCATACACAACCAGAGCTCCACAATCCGCATGGGAAATAATGTAGGAATAGATTGAATACGCTAAACCACGTTTTTCTCGTATCTCCTGAAACAGTCTCGAGCTCATGCCCCCACCCAGAATTGTGCTCAGCAAATACTGGGCAAATCGGTCGGGGTGCCCCTGGGAGAGTCCATTGGTACCCATACATATCAGGGTCTGTTCCAGGTCGCGTTCAGACAGATTCACCCGTAGACCGGCATGCGGCGCCGGCGCCTCGCTTCGGGATGCCCAGTCAGATATCATGTCGGAGAATGAGGACTCCATCAAAGCGATCAACTCCTCATGCCTGATATTGCCTGCTGCTGATATGATGATATCCTTGGGTCTATAGCGGCTCTGTTTGTAGTGGATGATATGGTCGCGGGAAAGGGCGCTGACCGTCTCAACTGAACCGGGTATGGTGAGGCCCAACGGATGCCCCAGCCAGAAGCTCTGGTGAAACTGGTCATGAATGAAAACATCAGGCGAATCGTCTCGCATCTTGATTTCCTGAAGGATTACCTTGCGTTCCCGCTCAATCTCATCCGCAGGAAATGAGGAATGAAGAAAAATGTCCGACAGCAGATCTGTTACACGCGGCAGGAACTTTGCCAGAACCTTGGCGTAATAGCATACGTACTCGTGACTGGTAAAGGCGTTGAGGATGCCCCCCATGGAGTCAATCTCCATGGCAATCTGACGGGCAGTGCGCCGTGAGGTTCCCTTAAAGAGCAGGTGCTCGATAAAATGGGCAACTCCGTTTATTTCGGGAGATTCATGCCGCGTACCATTGGCGACCCAGATACCAATGGAAACGGTATGCATATGCTCGATGCGCTGGCTGACAACCCGTATTCCGTTATTGAGGATCGTTGATGAGATCATGGCTTCACTATACCTTCCTTTTGAAGGAAATCCAACGCTGCGCACATTATTTATTTTCAAAAGTATCTCTTGCGACATTCGCTGGTAATTTGCTACATAAAGCCTGATTTATATTTCTGAATTCTGCGGAGCTGCCACCATGACAATCATACCCACCAGCATCCCCGATGTACTCATCATGGAACCGAAGGTGTTCGGCGATGAGCGGGGTTTTTTTTTCGAAAGCTTCAACGAGCGCATCTGGCGTGAATTAACCGGTCTGGATCTTCGTTTTGTTCAGCATAATCACTCCCGTTCGGCTGCCGGTGTCCTGCGTGGTCTTCACTACCAGATCAAAAATCCGCAGGGCAAGCTGGTTAGGGTCATTGCAGGCGAGGTTTTTGATGTGGCCGTCGATATCCGCCGCAGTTCCCCTACCTTCGGGCGATGGTTTGGAACAATCCTGTCTGCCGAAAACAAAAAGCAGATGTGGGTGCCGCCCGGATTTGCCCATGGTTTTCTTGTTACCTCTGAAACAGCCGAATTCCTGTACCTGACAACCGATTTCTGGTCTCCCGAACACGAACGCTGCATCATCTGGAATGACCCTGCTCTTGCCATACAGTGGCCATTGACCAATGAACCCTCGCTGTCTGCCAAGGATTGCAGGGGAGCAGCCTTTGAAGACGCCGATCTTTTCCCGTGAATCGCAGGCAATCAATTTCCTGCTATACTGTAGCGATAAATTCTTTTCAGGCAGAACTCCACAGCAACACGAACTATTATGATTGAATTTTACTAAATAGACTCTTATCTCCTGGGGGAACAATGCCAAAAACACTTATTCCGCTTGCCGAAGGTTTTGAAGAAATCGAAACCCTGACTGTCGTTGATGTGCTGCGCAGAGCCGGAATTTCGGTCGTACTGGCTGGCCTTCAAAACGGCCCTGTGGAAAGCGTTCGCAAGGTCAGCATCATTCCCGATGAATTCCTTGACACCATAAAGAGTGATGATTTTGACATGATCATCCTTCCCGGTGGCCAGCCAGGAACGAGCAACCTGAGCTCCGACATCCGCGTTAAACGCCTGCTGGTGGAATTCAGCGAAGCTGGCAAACTGATCGCCGCAATTTGCGCAGCCACCACCGTGCTGGCGGAAGCAGGCATCATAAAGGATAAGCGCGTCACCTCTTACCCCACGTACAAAGACAAGCTGAACGGCGCATTCTTTGTTGACAATGCCGTAGTCAGCGATGGAAACATCATCACCAGCCAGGGTCCCGGAACTGCCATGTCCTTTGCCCTGGCAATTGTTTCGCGACTGGCTGGTCAGCATGCAGCCGATACGATTGCCAGGGAACTGCTGGTAAATGACAACGAACAACAGCAGTTGGTCTGGGACAAATACCTGTTCAACAGTACGGTTCAGTCGCTGGTGGAAGCCCTGGAGATGAAAGACCGTTACACCCAGGGGCATGCAAAACGGGTTACTGATTTATCCCTGAGCATAGGGGCAAAACTGAGCCTGTCTGCCATTGAAATGCGCGACCTCTACCTGGGCTCCATGCTCCATGATATCGGCAAAGTAGCCACGGAACATGACGTACTCAGTAAAGTCGAAAGCCTCAACCTGCGCGAGGAAACCCTCATCCGCGAACACCCCATCAAGGGAACGCTCTGCATTGTGGGAATCGATAACTTGAACGCCATCGTACCCACCATTCTCCATCATCACGAACGCTGGGACGGCACAGGCTATCCTGCCCGCCTTAAGGGCGAACAGATTCCCCTGCATGCGCGGATCGTCTGTGTCGCAGATGCGTTTGCAGCAATGATATCCAACCGTTCCTTTCGTCCAGGCATGAGCAAGGAACAGGCCATGAGAGAAATACAAAAACAAAAAGGATCGCAATTTGACCCCTTTATAGTTGATGTATTAATTGAATGCCTGAATGATTCACCCTACGAAATGAAGGACTTCAGCTTCTACTTCTGAAAGCAGTTGTTTTTATTATGTTTATAATTTTATATACATCAATAGGTAACAGATAAGCAGCAAAAATATCTGTTCGAAACAATCCTAAATTTATCTCAATCCAGGAATAACAGCAGGCAAAAACGGTTAGCATCAACCCTACCCCGTCTTTAGGATCGATCAGGTCCCCCCACGGGGATTGCGTCAGAACCCTGAAGCGCCCGCAGGAACATTTCCGCCCCCCAAAAGACGACAATCCAGGGAAATAAGGCTTTAAGTGGTCACAAGTGGTCACACGCAACTTGCTGATATTTTTAAATTATTACTCCTGTGACGATGTGACCACTAGTTGTATATTATTTCCATATTACGTTTTTTTTTCTTATACCTTATTTATATATTTTACTATTCACAGTAGTCACAATAAAGAAATAATATAATAATAATAGTGGGTTAAGATCGTGACTACCACAAAACTAAGTGTGGTCACAAGTGGTCACGGTGGTCACAAAACCGTTTTTATGACGCGACACCTGCCCTATCAGCAACCGACCGAGGGGATTACAGCCACAGGCCATGTGCCCAACAAAGATTGAGTGGCCTCCGGCGGCCCACCAGGGTGACAGTTCGTCACAACCGGACCGACGAACTGTCACCCTGGTGGCGGTCTGGATTATCAAGCGCAGCCACACGGAACAGCCAGGTACAGGAATGACAGTAGACAAAAATGGCACGCGTCAACCATACCACGTCTTCAGGATCGACCAGGGGCACCCCGTGGGGATTGTGTCGGAGCCCTGAAGCGCCTGCAGGAACAAATCCGCCCCCCAAAAGACGGCAATCCAGGGAAATAAGGCTTTAAGTGGTCACAAGTGGTCACACGCAACTTGCTGATATTTTTAAATTATTACTCCTGTGACGATGTGACCACTAGTTGTATATTATTTCCATATTACGTTTTTTTTTCTTATACCTTATTTATATATTTTACTATTCACAGTAGTCACAATAAAGAAATAATATAATAATAATAGTGGGTTAAGATCGTGACTACCACAAAACTAAGTGTGGTCACAAGTGGTCACGGTGGTCACAAAACCGTTTTTATGACGCGACACCTGCCCTATCAGCAACCGACCGAGGGGATTACAGCCACAGGCCATGTGCCCAACAAAGATTGAGTGGCCTCCGGCGGCCCACCAGGGTGACAGTTCGTCACAACCGGACCGACGAACTGTCACCCTGGTGGCGGTCTGGATTATCAAGCGCAGCCACACGGAACAGCCAGGTACAGGAATGACAGTAGACAAAAATGGCACGCGTCAACCATACCACGTCTTCAGGATCGACCAGGGGCACCCCGTGGGGATTGTGTCGGAGCCCTGAAGCGCCTGCAGGAACACATCCGCCCCCTAAAAGAAGGTAATCCAGGGATATAACCACAAACACTTTAACCGATGGTGTACCCCTTAAACAAATAGAGCCCCACCTTTATTGGCGGGGCTCTAAGATTGCGGTTGTTCCAAGGTTTGAATTTTACCCCTTCTGGCCGATCTGTGCAAACTTCTCCGACCAGATCTGTACTGTCCGAGGTTGAAGTTTTAAAATTTCGCCAATTTTTTGGTAAGACATGCCCGCTCCTATCAACAAGGCCATCAAGAACACGAAACGAATATCAAACTTGAGCCCATGCAGGACCGTGCCCGCAGCTGCATTACTATGGTTGTTGCATTTTTTGCACTGGACTCTTTTTAGAGCGTAAAAATTCCGCAAACCGGCCTCACCGGTTACAGATTCCCCGCAAACAGGACATACCGGCCCGCCAGGGTGAACCTGCCCGACCAGCCACCTGGTGACAGTCTCAGTCTCGAGCATGGCCGGGGAAAAACTTTTCATAACTGTTTCGATGAAAGCAATTTCTTTTTGCATATATTTGCCCCTTCCCTAAAATATCAGGCAAAAGTGCCCGCATTACCGGAAATTTCCGAATTTCCGTGTCAGAAAAAATCTTATTCGTAACCAAAGCCCGCGCGCTATGCAGCCCGCATAGAGGACCCCTCCGGAAAGGACCCGCGACCCAAACGAGATGGTTGTGAATACCATTTTAATCTGGCCGGTCCTCTCATTCATGGGGCACGGGGTTATCCACCTGACTTTTGCTGGTAGTACCCCACAGCACGGCAAACACATGTTCCCGAGCATTACCCAACAGCATGTAGCCCAAAAGCCGCTGCAAAAATTCTATTACGACCCGGTTTCCGTTGAAAATCTCAGACAACGTTTTTTCCCATACCGGAGCCGGAGCATCAAAACCATTAAAGTTGTGAGAGACGGAGCGCAGTAAATAATCACGTGCCGTTGATCGATAATTCTTCCCTGTGCGAAGGTCAATAACTCCATTGGCGCACGGGACCAAGTGAGGTTTGGCGTCTAGCCGGTTCAGCAGTAGTCCTTCTTGCAAGCATCTTTTTCCGGATTTCACACCAGCAATCGGCAAAATCACAAAATGCTTGCCACTGCTCATCAGTCAACTGCTCTCTGGTCGGACCTCGTTTACCCTTTTTCACTCCCATGAATCACCTCACGCTTTTAGGCTGCCTGCTGGTTGCTGTGACGGTCCTGTTGTGACGCAATCCAGGCTTTCAGGACTGACAGTTTGTAGCGCGCCGATCTGCCGACCTTACAGAATGCCGGTGCATTCGGATTGCCGCTCATACGCCATTTTGCAAGGGTCTGCCTCTTCACACCACACAATGGTGCCGCCTCTTTTTCATCAAGCAACCTGTCCAACTCTTCCTGAAACTGTGCCATTGATACTACCTCCTTTTTTATACTCATTTACCGGATAGGGATAATCTGTATCCCTATTGATTTTAAGGGATACAGATTATCCGCTTTCATGTCAAGAATTTTTTTGTTATGTTTAAAAAAATGGGGAGAACGGTCAGTGAGTAAAAAAACCTACCAAAGGGTTATGGATTTACTGAATGAACACATCCCGGCAAAAATAAGCCGTAATGAGTTTTGTAGAATTACCGGTATAAATCGAAACAGTGTTGATAGATACCGTGCTGGGCTTGGTTGTCCTATTCATGAAACTTTAGAAAAGATGGCGGGCTATTTCGGGGTTTCGGTGGCATGGCTAAGAGGTGATGCAGATGTAAAATTTGTTAATTACTTTTTAGATAAAATTGGTAATAATTTGCATACCATTTATCATGAATCAGGTGGAAAATATAAACAAGAAATTGAAGCTATAGAGTCAGCTGCTGACTCCATATATAATGCAACCATAAATATATCTTTGCTGTCAGAAGAAGCAAGCCGTGAATATCTCGAAAAAAAAATAATACCTCATCTAAAAGAAGTGCCAGAATTATTAAATAAAATGAAAATGACAATAGTTAAGGCAAAAGGCAATATAGGGTTCCACCCTGCTTTCGGAGTTATTAAGCAAGGGCAAGAATACCTTATTGACGAGGACAAATTTACAGATGAACTATTTGAAAAACTGAGTCCAACACTAAGTGCAAAAGACCAAACCAAACCTACCTCCAACATCTTAAAAACTCATTCCTCAAAAAAAAGGCCGATCTCTAACTAAGAGACCGGCCTTTATCCAAATCCAACTAAAACCTCACAATAGCATTCTATAATCAATCCCCAACGCTTCCGCCAACTTCTTGGCGCTTTCTTTCCCAATGGTTCTTTTACCGCTCTCCATCTCACTGATATGACGTCGGGGAATACCGGTGATCTCTGCAAGCTGCACCTGGGTAAGCTCCTCACGATAGCGGGAACCTTTCAGATAAATACCAACGGAGTTTGTTGCCAGGTCGGGAAAAACTTCCTCAGCGGGAATGGAATCCACCGGCATTTCAACCGCTCCCGCAGATACGGCACACTCCCGCAATCGCTTAATTGCATCGGGTGATCCATAAAACCGAATGCTTTCAGTATGGTGCTTTTTCGTGCGTTCCAACATAAGTAATCTCCACAATCTTTATTTCACCGGCCTCTTCTCGCCAGACAGCGACATAGGTCGGTTTACCTCGCTTCAAGTGACAATGGTGCAGGCCGCTTCCAAGCTTTGAATAGTTGCGCCAGTTACCACGCACCGGACCATTGCTTTTAATTTCAATCACAAGAGTCTTCAGAGCCAGTTGAACAAGATCCGGCAATTTCTCTGACCGTTTAGCTGCGGATCTACTGAATGTAACCGTCCATGTCATAGTTTATTGTACCTTTATTTAGTACACAGTCAATCAATTTGATTGATTTGTTAACGCTCCAGCCATTTCCAAGATCGCCGCTGTGACTGCCTCTGTATGCGGCCGGAGCTGCCCCACAGACGGAAAGGTATAATGTCTCCCGGTCACATCCTGGGGAATGTGGCCGGTCAGACAATCCACCATGGCACCCGGGACGATCGACGCCGCAATCGTGGTGAAGGTCTTTCGCAACAGGTGTGGATATACCCGCACTCCCAGCGCCTCAATCTCCCGGCAATACTGAGCCGTATTGGTCACGTGCCCTACCCTGCTGTTGCTGCGAAAGATCCACGGCGACTTGACACGTTCCTTGCGTTTCAGGAGTATTTCCGCCAGGTGGCCGGATATGGGAATATCAAGAGAAGTTCCGCCCTTGGTATCCTGGACATGCAGCGACTTGTTTTCCAGATCCACGTCCGACCATTTTAACGGCATAGCCTCCCCTTTCCGCATTCCAGTGAACAACAGCACCCTGAAAAGGTCCGCTCCATTATCTCCTTTAAGTTCATCCAAAGCTTTAAAAAATGCCGGTATGGTTTCCGGAGGCATCGCTTCACGCCTTGGAATCTCCTTGAACCATTTGACGGTGGATGTTGGGTTGACCGCTGGCCGGTTGTAATTCTCCATAGAATATTTCATCAAAGACCGCAACAATGCTATTGAGAAGTTGGCGGCATACCCTCCGGCGCTTTTCCCGATCTCCGCATGTAACCGCTTAACCATATCGGCGCTGATATTCTCGACAGGCAAACCATGCCAAGCCTTCAGCCGTTTAAAGGCGGATCGGTAAGCGACCTTAGTACTACCCTTCACTTTTCCTTCCATGCCGCCAGAATCAAGGTAGCTTTCAAACAGATGCAAAAGAATGCCCCGCTGGTCATCCTGCAATTCACGCCTGTGCTTTTTCTCAAGATTCGGGTTGTGGCCATCCTGCATTGCAACCAATAATGCCGCTGCCCTGGTTCTTGCCGTGTCCACATTCATCTCCGGGAAGATCCCGACAGTAGCCCTCACCAGCTTGCCATCAACACGACGCATGACAAAGAAGACCTTTCGCCCACCAGGTGACACGCGAACACCGAAACGCGGCTGGTCTGTATCCCACACTTCAACCTGTTTGCCTGGTACCGGTTCGAGGTCGGCAACCCTTTTCTGTGAAAGCCTGATCTTCACTGGCATAACATCTCCAATTGTTACCTAAATTTTTCAGATGTTACCTAAATAGCAAATAGGTAATTTAAAGGTAACACCAAGAATAGATTTAGGTCAATAACTCAACTTTCGCAGTTGGGTTTTTAGCCACAACCGGTTGAAATATTAGCG
>JACAAY010000179.1 GCA_013377095.1 Desulfuromonadales bacterium | reverse complement strand
TTGAGGCCCCTGCAGCCGTTCCAACAAAAACCTGGTAAAGCGTGGCACCGCTATTAGTCCAGGAAAAGGTCTGGCTTGTGCCTGCAAGAACTGCATTGTTAGCCGGTGTAACCATGGTGGCCGGGGTTGCAACAGGTGGAACTCCCGAAGCAGTATAGGTGTAATCGTTAAATTGCCATGCACCGTTGATCTGTGAGAAAAGGCGGACATAGATCGTAGACCCATTTGTGGGCAGTCCGTTGATTGTGGTTGATGTGCCAGTAGTGGCGTTTGACATGGCAATATTGGAAGCCCCTGCAGTCGTTCCGACAAAAACCTGATAGAGGCTGGCCCCGGTATTAGTCCAGCTAAAGGTCTGGCTTGCACCGGTAAGAGTCGAAGCGGCTACAGGAGAAATCATGACAGCAGATGCTTGAACAGTTATCGGTACAGCTATGGATGTTGAGCTTGTACCATTACTATAATACGCGGTTGCAGACAGAGTACGTGCACCGCCAATAGTCGTGGTCCATGCGAAATTATACGGAGCAACTGTGCTGAATCCAATCGGAGTCGTACCACCATCTGCAAAAAACTCAACAAGAATGGTACTTGAACCTGCAGGAGCAGTTGCAGTTGCTGTTATTGCTATTGGAACTCCGGATGCAAAAGTTGCCCCGCTGACCGGTGCCGTAATAACAACAGAAGGCGTTACCGTTACCGCGACGACTGGCGATGTTACAGTCGTGGCATTACTTAACGTTGCCGTAACGGTCAGGTTATAGGCGCCGGTTGCTGCAGGATTCCAATTGATTGTGTAGGGCGCCGTGGTGCTGGTGCCGATTAAGGTTGCGCCAGCAAAGAAGTCCACCTTGGTGACCGTGATCCCGGTTGCAGCAGGTACGGAGGCTGTGATCGGTACCGTGGCGCCCAGAATGGATGACGACCCGTTTGCCGGTGCGGTGATGGTTGTTGATAACACAACTACCGATACAGCAGGCGAAGCAGCTGTTGCTAAGTTGCTGTAGGTTGCTGTTGCGGTCAGGCTGTGCACACCGCCGGTTGCACCATTCCAGGTGAATGTGTACGGAGCGATTGCGTCGGTACCGATTAATACACCGTCGGCAAAGAAATCTACCTTGCTGACGGTTAAACCGGTAACTGCCGAAACGGTGGCAGCGATTGGAATGGGGGTGCCAAGATTGAAGCCAGCTCCACTGGTAGGCGCCGTGATGGTTGTTCCCAGTACATTAATGGTCACTGCGGCAGATGTGTCTATTGCACCATTGCTGTAATGTGATGTAGCTGTCAGGCTGTGAGCCCCGGTTGTGGCGGTGGTCCATGTGAATGTGTAGGGTGAAGCGCTACTGATGCCGATGAGCGCTCCGTCAGCAAAAAACTCCACCTGGGTAATGGTCAAACCGGTAATTGCGGTTGCCGTGGCGGTAATGGGAATCGGCGCGCCCAGGTTGAATGAAGCATTGTTTGCCGGTGATGTGATGGCGGTGGTTGCTGCAACTACCGTTATAGGAACGATGGCTGAAGTTGTCGTCTGCGGAGTAGCGTGGGTATCCACAGCCTGGGCGGTCAGGTTGAATGTGGCTGCCGAGGCGGGCGTCCAGGTGATGGTGTAGGGCGCTGTGGCGCTGGTTCCGATCAGGGTGGCGCCAGCAAAAAAGTCAACCCTGCTGATGTTAAGTCCTGCCGCGGCTGAAGCCGTTGCAGTAATGGTGACCGAAGAACCCAGAGGGAATCTGGAACCATTGGCTGGAGCCGTAATGGCAACATAGGGTGGAAGTGATGCCGGTGTCAGGATGGTGCTGCTTGTGCTCGAGAACCCTGATTCTCCGGCGGCATTGAATGCAGTAATCCGGTAGCGATATCGGGTGTTCTGGGCAATGGTCTGGTCAAGGAATGCCGTTGCATTGGCCATGGTGGTAAAGAGCGGTGGCGCAACTGGAGTACAGGTCGTGGCGGGCGCTACCGGAGTACAGCGGTAAATATTGAAACCAACCTCGTTCCTCGGATTTCCATATGTTGCAAGAACCGTTGGACGTGTCGCGTCGGTCCAGCTTAAGTGGACCGCTCCCACACCGGTGCCGGTGGTCGGCAGGCTGACTGCAAAGTTTGTCGGTGTTGCGGGAATCGCACTGGTGTCGTTGGCTACCAAGGGGCGCATGAAATCGTTCTCTTCATGACCCAGAATATGGCAGTGCCAGACATACTCATGACCGTAATCGGTTGGGGTATTGGTGACGATAATCGGGTTGCCGGTTAGCGGGTCGAGACCCATGAATCCAGCGCCGGTCCCATCAAAGAATCCTGCCAGTCCGTTATTCTGGGCGCCCGCGGGCAGGGTTGGATCCTGCAGGCGGGTACTGGTGGGGATACCGAAGGGCAGCGCAGGCAGAGCTGGCCTCAGCGCTACTACGACATCCTCCAGCGGTTTCATTTTGACGGTTTCTTTCCAGCCGATTTCGTTGGCATCGGGCGGACGGATTGCGCCGTCCCAGCCAACTCTGTTGATCAACTGTACATCAAAGAGATGGAAGTGGACTGGGTGGGTATCAACACCGTTGTGGGTGATTTTCCAGAGCTGTACCACACCGTCGTCAACCCGTTCGGTGGTTGGGTCGGCGTAGCCGTAAGGAATCGTGGTCTGAATCGTGTTGCTGGTTTTGGGCAGTTCAACACCCAGGGTTGCATTCATGCGTCCCCAGGGATCCCACAGTTCCTGGATGGCCTTGGACACGAAATTGATCGTCTGGGAAGCGCCACCACCCAGCGGGGTGAAGGTCAGGGAGTTATCGAAAATCGTGCTGTAAATCGGTGAGGTCAGGTTGGGGCTGGGGTCGCCAGCGTAGTTCGCTGCATAACCCGGCTCCGGCACGATTATTGGGGGCTGGGTTGCTGTAAAGGCGGTCTGGATGGCGGTGGTCAGTGCCGGTATATTGGCCGTAAAGGGAGTTGCTGTTGATGCGGCTACACGGAACTGCATGATGGTGCGCGTGTTGGGTCCGTAACCGGCCAGGGTTGAAGGAGCGCCACCCTGGTTGGTCAGGTCCGGGCCATTGGTGAAGTAGTCGTAACGTACATCAAAGGCCGGGTTTGGCGCTGGGGCATCGTTATACAGGATAATGGTCTTGCCGGCATAGGCTGAGAAATCGATGATCACGTCGGCGCGTTCAGCCGGTCCCATCAGGAGGGTTTTGTTCAGAACATCCAGAACAACGATGGTTCTGCGGTTGTATTCATAGCCGATCGGCTGGTTGTCGAGTACGACTGGTGACGGCAGTAAACCGCCCTCGGTGCCGATCTGGATCATCTTCGGTCCGGCAAATTGCGGATCAGGCACACCGCCGACACGACCATCTGTCGGCCAGGTGGCCGGGAAGCAGCCAAGGGGGGTAAAGGTCGAGCAGGTACAGGTCGATGGTACTGTCGGGGTGGCTGCAGGACTCGTTGCAGTACAGGCAGGGTATACTGCCGCCGGTACCATGGCGACTTCCGTAGGGAACCCACCCTGGATGAAGTTTCCGGGGCTGGTCGGGTCAGATACATACAGCTGCAGGTTGAACGGCCGGTCATTGGCGGCGTTCAGAATCCGGAAGCGGTAGGCCTTGGGCTCAACCGGCAGGTAGGGGTAGGCGGCGCCGTTGACCAGCGGGGTGTCCATGAACGCTTCAGGAGTCAGACTCGGTGCCGTGTTTGCACCGGCTGAGGGAAGATTGGCGTAGGCTGCAGGCACGACAACCGGCGGCCAGAACCAGGGACCATAGTCCCATCTGCCGTAAGGGTTGGCGCCGCCCAGGGCATCCAGGGGATTCTGGTTCGGTTCATAGACGTGCGGGTACCACAGGTCGCCGTAGACGCCTATGGGGGGCGCGCCATTGGCGATCGGGATCTGGTTCCACTTGGCATCCTGTACATCTACGTCCTTGGGTACAAAGGTCTTGTCCTGGATGATCAGGGGTATGCCGAAGGTATACAGACCACCGCCGTTGTTGGGCAGCACTGTTGCGCTGGTGGGGTTGTTGCCGGAAATATTGGTGCCGCTGATCAGATCCTGTTCTGTCTGGTCATACACCAGATATCCGGCAGCTTCACCGACGTAGACATTCAGACGGGTCAGGCCGTAGGCGTGATCGTGGTAGAACATCAGACGACTACTCTGCTGGTTGGAATAATAATAGGTTCCAAAACCATCGCCGGGATCGGGCATGTCAGGAACATTACGCTGGCTGACGCCCCGTTTGTAGGATGTGGTTTCTCCGGCAGGGGTGAACCACTGGTGGGGGGTGCCGTCGCTGATCCAGGGGGTGACACCGCCGTGCAGATGGAATTCAGTACGATTCTGAGTGTATTTTTCCGTAATTCCTGTGGGAACCAGTTTTAAGTTGACGGGGTCCCAGGTTTTGCTGAGTGGCCCCTCTCCTGCGCCCATGGCGGTGGTGTCGACCGGTATGAAGAGGTTGCCGGCGGCTCCCAGGCCAAGGCTGTTTTTGTATTTGATGCGGACCGGCGCTCCATTGCCGTTCACATTGGCAGCCCTGGTCGGGTCAAATGTTTTGGCAATGATCAGTGGGCCTAGGTAGCGGGCGGGTGCGCTGTTGCCAGCCGGAGTCAGGTCGCGGTAACCACGCAGTTTTGTGCCGGGAGCTGGCAGATCTGAGTGCAGATGTTGACGGTAATCGACCAGCTCGATTTCATAATAATCGGCCGGGTCGCCGGCGATGGGGTTGGGCGCCTTGTTGGCAACCGGGATATAGTTACCCAGGTTGTTTGCACCCAAAGGCCCAAGACCGGGCAGCGAATCCACAAACTTGCGTAACGGAGTCCCTGAGTCGCTGGGGGTGACATTGGGAATCGCTACGGCGGGGTCCGGCAGCCATGTACCGGCAGGGCTGTTGGCATAGTAGGTGTTGACCTGCCCGAATGGCGCTGGTTGGGTGACCGGTAGGGCGTGTGTGCCGGGCCCGGCCTGGGCAAAGTTGATGCCCATACCGAGGACAGCAAACAACGTTGTCCAAAAAACACTTCGCCTGATCATAACTTCCTCCTTCCTGCTACTGGTTGTTACTGCACAAAATCCACTGTCGAAAATCTTGTCTCAATCTTCTATTGATCCAACACAAGCTGAGGCGGTGAAGACCTGCGTGTGGTCGATGTTATGGGGCTACAGGTTGATCTTTAGGCCTTGAATCCTGGATCAGTTTTCTTCTGGCTTCTATGGCGGCATTCATGTCCGCTGCACTCGGGCGTCCCTGCCTTCCTTCCTTCTTTACATAGATCCCGCCAGGAGCAGGCGTTTTAGGGGTGTCAGCGGCTTTCGCAGCGGCAGGAGCATCCGCCTGCTGGGTAGCGTTCTGCTGCTCCGTCGCTTGAGACTGGGGTTGAGCGGGGGCGGATTGTGCCGCTGGTGACGCGGTTGGCGCAATCATTTGTTTTGGAACCTGTATCGGCTTGGCGTCACCAATACAGGTCACCTCAAAGTGGTCCGGGAATTCAACAACCTTACAGTCTTCGGCCAAGACCGTGCTGGGCAGCATGAGCAGCCCGAATAGGAGTAACGTTTTCATGGTATCACCTCTTGATATCAATCAGCTCCACCTCGAATGCCAGGGTGGCACCCGGTAGAATGAGTTCGCCGGCTCCGACTTCTCCATAGGCGAGCGATGACGGGCAGACAAGTTTTGCCTTGCCGCCCACTTTCATTTTCTGCAAACCTTCGGTCCAGCATTTGATGACGCCATCCATGCGCAGGTCGACCGGTTTGCCGCGTTTGTAGGAACTGTCAAACTCCTTGCCATCCGGAAGTGTGCCGCGGTAATTGACAACTACCGTGTCCTTGGGGCCGGGAATGGCGCCAGTTCCTTCTTTCAACGATAGAAACACCATGCCGGAAGCGGTTTGCACGGCGCCTTTTTCAGCGGCTGCTTTTTCAAGGAATTCTTTGTTGACCCCGGCATATTT
>JACAAY010000178.1 GCA_013377095.1 Desulfuromonadales bacterium | reverse complement strand
GCCCGGATCAAGCTAAAGAAGCTGTATCCGAATTTATAAATGTTACGTGGTACTAACGTAAAACATTATTGAAAACCAAACTTATAGTAGAGGAGAGAACAACGATGTTCAGCACCATCAAGGGAAGATTGATCAGTACATGCATATTCATAACAGCCGGCATTCTGGCAATCATTGCCGTCATGCAGATCTCGTCCGAGAAAATCAAGGTTAACGGACCAGTCTATCAGGATATTGTGCGGGGGAAAGATCTGATCGCGGATATCCTCCCGCCACCCGAATACATTATCGAATCTTATTTTGTCGTTTTGCAGGCGCTGGCGGAAAAAGATGCCTCCCGGATAACCTCCTTTCACGAGAGGCTGAAGAAACTTCGCAGTGAATATGATGATCGCCACGCCTATTGGACCAAGGAGTTGCCAGAGGGCAGAATCCGGACGTTGCTTCTGGAGCAGTCGTACAAACCCGCTCAAACGTTTTATGATGCGGTGGAAAAGGGATTTTTCCCGGCGCTGGAGGCACATGACCGTCTTCAGGCGGAAAAACTGCTGCACGATGTGCTCTCCCCCGCCTATGAGTCACATCGCAAGACGATTGATGAGATTGTAACCCTGAGTAATGCCGAAAATGCGGAAACGGAAAAGCGCGCAGCCAGAATCCTCCTTACGTCCACTATAGTCATCTATGCATTGAGTCTGTTGCTGTTCGCTTCTGTCCTGACGATTTTCTACCGTATTATTTGCTCCATAACCGGTCAGCTCAGACAAGCCGTTTCCGTGGCAAACACAATCGCCTCCGGTGACCTGACCACGAAAGTTCATGTCACCTCGCGGGATGAAACTGGGCAATTGCTGGAAGCCATGCGGATCATGGCCGAGAATTTGCGTAGCATTATCAATCAGGTATCCGGGTCATCATCCCAGGTGGCCACGGCTTCCAATCAATTGATTACCTCTGCCGAGCAGATTGCCACTGGAGCTGAAGAAGTCGCTGCGCAAGCCGGCACCGTTGCCACCGCCGGCGAGGAAATGTCAGCCACCTCCGCTGACATCGCCCAGAACTGCCAGTTGGCCGCCGAGGGCGCGCAACTTGCCTCGAATGCAGCCCGGAACGGCGCAGTGGTTGTCGAGAAAACCGTGGCTGTCATGGGAGAGATCGCCACCAGGGTTCAGGAATCAGCCAGAACCGTGGAGGGGTTGGGTGTGCGCAGTGATCAGATCGGCGCAATTGTTGGAACAATCGAGGACATTGCCGACCAGACCAATCTATTGGCGCTGAACGCAGCCATTGAAGCTGCCCGGGCCGGTGAGCAGGGCAGAGGGTTTGCGGTCGTTGCAGATGAGGTTCGCGCCCTGGCGGAGCGCACCACCCGCGCAACCCGTGAAATTGGCGAAATGATCAAGGCCATACAGGCCGAAACCAGAAGTGCTGTATCCGCCATGGAGCAGGGCGTACTCCAGGTTGAAAACGGTACGGTTGAATCTGCCCGTTCCGGCGAGGCGTTGCGCGAGATCCTTGAGCAGGTTAACGCCGTAGCCATGCAGGTCAGTCAGATTGCCACCGCAGCCGAGCAACAGACCGCCACCACGAGCGAAATAGCCGGCAACATGCAGCAGATCACCGAGGTGGTGATGCAGACCTCCCTTGGCGCCCATGAATCTGCTACCGCGGCACGCCAGTTGGGAGGCACAGCGGAAGAGTTGGAGCGTTTGGTGCACCAATTCAAAATATAAAAAACACGAACTGCGCTGAGAAAATAGAAATGAAAGTGAGCAGAGAATATGAAGTTTCTTGGCTGGCGATATCTTGGATCTAACCTTCCAGGAGTTATAGCCACTGAAGCTGAATTCATAAAAATGTGATCAAATGAATTTTGTGTATTGGGTTTTGTTGGCACGATCGAGGATATAGCTGACCAGACAGACCTGCTGGCACTTAACGCAGCCATCGAGGCTGCCAGGGCTGGTGACGAGGGCTGTTGTTGCCGATGAAGTGCGCGCCCTTGCGGAAAGGACAACACGTGCGACACATGAAATCGGAAATGATCAAGGCCATCCAAAAAAACACGAAACTGGCGGTCAGCGCCATGGAGAAAGGTGTCTTTGAGGTTGAGAAGGGAGCAGAATCTTCACAGAAATCCGGTCAGGCGTTGCAGTAAATCCTCAATCGCCCCCATGATGTCTCGTTACAGGTCAGTCAGATACGCCCGTCATAAGGGCTGGCTGTTGGAAGATGCCGTGGTGCGGCTTTCACATCACAGGATACATGCCGATGACTGCCGTGACTGCAATAATAGCAAAGGCCGTGTCGACCTGTTCGAGCGGGAGCTGGAACTGAATGGAAATCTGCATGAGGCTCAACGGCAACGTTTATTGGAGATTGCCGGAAAATGTCCGGTGCATCGCACTCTGACGAGTGAATTGCGGATCGAAACCACCCTGAGGCAGGTCTGAAAACTGTTCCCCATGACTACCGATCGGGAAGGAATGATTCGCTTCGATAGGGGTGACACTCTGGTGTTCTGCAATGACGGCCTGATCGACTCACGACCGGAGCAGGGGTTGAACTACCGGCTCCTGATCAAACAACTCAAGGAAACGTCACATGCCGATAGATGGTGGATCGCATGATGGAACTCTCGGAGCAACTCGGAGCGCGCTGGATGATGTGACGGTGCTGGTGGAGCACTGCACGGGTTAAGGCTTAACTGCTTATTTTTAAACCCAAAATCATCGAATTAGGCAATTCTCCGGGTAGAAATTCTTTCGCTTTCATATCTCAATTCTGAACTCCGCCCCTTCGGCTGTGTTGCGCGCCGTCAGACTTCCGTTCATGTTCTTCTCTATGATGGTTTTCGACATGAACAGTCCCACTCCCGTTCCCTTATCCGGCCCCTTGGTGGTAAAGTACGGATCGAAAATCCTGTCCAGGATTTCATGTGGAATGCCGCCGGCGTTGTCGGCAATGGTCAGCACAGCCTTGTCATGCTCCCTGGCGATGGTAACCCTGATTTTTGCGTCTTTGACGCGTTTTTCCACCAGCGCATCCCTGGCATTCATCAGGATATTGAGCAGGGCCTGGGAATATTCATTCGGGAACCCGAACAGTACCGGATTGGCGTTAAACCGACAATCCAAGCCTATGCGATGATTACTGAAACCATCTTCAACCAGAGCCAGGGTTTTTTCAACCACATCCCGAATCGTGAATTCAACCTTTTCCTTGTCGGGCTTGAAAAAGCTTCTGAAGTCGTCGATGGTCCGGGACATGTGATTGATCAAGCCCATGGATCTGTCCACACTCTCATACAGAAACTCTTTACTGAACATATTCATGTCAAAAAACAACTGCATCTGCTGAACCAATACCGCCAGGGCATTCAATGGCTGGCGCCACTGGTGGGCGATGTTGTTGATCATCTCGCCCATGGCCGCCAGACGGCTTTGATGCAAGAGCACCTTTTCTTTTTCACGCAAGGCTTCCACGGCGCGTATCCGTTCGGCGGATTCGACCTGAAGGGAGTGTTCAGCCTTTTTCCGCTCCTCAATCTCGCTTTGGAGGCGATCAATTGACGCTGAAAGCTCCATGGTTCTCTCTTGCACGCGCTGCTCCAACTCGCTGAGAACCTTCTTCAGCTGTTGTTCTGCCTTCTTGCGGGCTGTAATGTCGGTGGCAACACCGAAAAGCCGTTGCATTTTGCCGACTGAGTCAAATGTGGCTTGTCCGGTTTCCTCCAGCGAAATCTCGCTGCCATCTTTACACAGGTAACGGTATTCGATTAAATAGCTGCTGCTGGCGGGAGTCAGATTGTGAAGTGTCTGCTCGAACAGCGCGCGGTCATGCGGATGGATTCTCTGGAAAAAATGATCTCCCGTGTCATTGACCGCCTCTTCGCCCGTGATGTTGAGAACTGTTCCGCAACTGGCGGATCGAATCACTTGATCGGTGATAGGTTGCCAATCAAAGGTAAATGATCGACTAACATCCAGCGCCTGCTGGATCATTTGTTCTTTTTTTTGCAGTTTTTCTTCGACTACCTTGAGTCTGGTGATGTCGAGATTGATGCCGGCCCAGCACGTGATGTCGCCCTGCTCGTTTTTGACCGGGACACCGCGCGCCAGTACGTGGCGCAATTGGCCATCAACGCTGTGGAACCTGTGTTCAATATCCCATACGCCACCTGTGCGGACACATTCCTTCCACGCTGATATAGTTCGCTCGGCATCATCGGGGTGCAGCACATTACCCCAGCCGAAATTTGAGCACTGCTCCTGGGTAATTCCCACCATCTTGAGAAAGCTTTCACTTGCGTACGTATTCCGGCCGTCGGGCGCACAGACCCACACACCATAGTCAATGGATTCGCCTATGCCGCGGTAAAGGGCCTCGCTTTTGCGCAGAGCCTCATCTGAGCGCTGCGCGATCTCCCACAGGCGGGCCAGTTCCTGGTTCTGATACTGGAGTTCTTCATTGGCTATCTGCAGTTCCTTATTTACAACCTGGATGTGGCTGTAGGCCGCCTGGAGACGAAGTTCACTCTGTACCAGCGCCTGTTCCGCAAGTTTGCGTTCGCTTATATCGGTAAGGGTCACAATACTGCCGATGGTTTGGCGCTGAAAATCTTTCAGGGAGGTTGCATTGAGATACAGCGTATATATGCGATCTTCATCTCTTTTGAATTCGACTTCGATACTTTTTGGGCTTCCGTCACGCATGGCGTGAGCCAGAGAAAACAGTTCGCCTGATTCCATGATTCTCAGTCGGAATACTTTATGAAACGGCTTCAGCAGCGGATTTGTTCCACACAGTTCATGCGCCGATTGGCTGGCGCGTATAATCTTTCCCTTTTCATCACACACAATCAACGCTTCATTTGCCTGCTCGACAATTGAGGTTGAGAAATTCTCGGACGCCAGGAACTCTTCATTGCGTTTCTGGTGCGTCAGGTCGGTAACCACAACACTTATCCCCTGAATGCCGACCATGTTGTTGGCGCGGCAGGACACAAGCACAGGTATGGAGACACCCGCAAGTGTGGTCAGGGCGATTTCTTCAGACAGGGATTCCCGGGCGCAATTGTCCAGCAGGGCCGCATAGTTGAGAGAGTCCTTCGGCGCCACATACGCTCCCAGTTTCGTTCCGAGCAGACTTTCCTGCGGAATGTTCAGCATGGCTGACAGGCGTTTGTTGCAGTAGGTTATGACGCCGTTGGCAGACAGGGTGGCGGCCCCTTCATTCATTGATTCCACCAGGATGCGGTAGGGCTGCTCCGCCCCTTTCAGGGTAAAGACTTTTTGCTCTCCTTCCGCACTGGTGACCACAAAGGCGTCCACTTCGCCGCTGCCGATGGCTCGCAGGGTCTCTTCGGCCTCTTCCAGGCGCAAACGGAGAGTTTCAATCTCCGCCAGCAGTTCGGTTTTTGTCGTATGTTTGGTCGGCATCTGTTTACCTCTTCGTTCTGACGTCCAGACCCAGGAGTATCCGATCGGTGTTCGACATATCGCCGATGAACTTGCGCAAAGGCGGTGGCAGTTCCTTGACCAGGGTGGGAGCGGCCACGATCTGCCCTTCCTTGGCAAAGATCGGTTGCTGGTAGATATCGATGATTTCCAGTTGGTAGCGGCCCTCAAGATGTTCCGCGCAGATCTTGCGGATATTCTCAATCGCCCGCTGGGAATTGGGGGTCATGCCGCTCACGTAGAGACGGAGCACGTAGGCGCCCTGTTCAGTTTGTTGAAGCGCCATTTCAAATTCAGCGGTTGAATCCCGCAAGGGTGATGCCCCATCCAGTTTTTTCTTTTTGCTCATATTCTTTCACCAGTTCCACTCGTTTAAAGTAGCAATACCGGAGTGCATTTACACCAGCGGTTTGATATCCAGACCCACCAGTACCCGTTCGGTGTTGGAAAGATCGCCGATGATCTTCTTGACCGGTTCGGGGAGTTTGCGCACCAGGGTCGGCAGGGCCAGGATCTGGTCTCCCTTGGCC
>JACAAY010000177.1 GCA_013377095.1 Desulfuromonadales bacterium | reverse complement strand
TAAATCGCTAATATTTCAACCGGTTGTGGCTAAAAACCCAACTGCGAAAGTTGAGATTTAATTCTTACTTCGTGATCTTCGTGCCTTCGTGTGATGATTAATGTTTTGACTTCAAATTCGTACTCACACAAAACGCCTCGAAAAAAATTGAAACTTTAAACCGCGAAAAGGATACATTTATGGACCTGAAAACATACCTCAAGGAACAGTGCGCTCGCATCGATGCGGCGCTGGACAGCTACCTGCCCAAGGAGAACGAACTTCCCCACAGCCTGCACAAGGCCATGCGCTATTCGGTCTTTGCCGGCGGCAAGCGGGTGCGGCCGATCCTGATGCTGGCTGCCTGCCAGGCCGTAGGGGGCGACACCCAGGTTGCCATTCCGGCGGCCTGCGCCATGGAGATGATCCACACCTACTCCCTGATCCACGATGACCTGCCGGCCATGGATGATGACGATTTCCGGCGCGGCAACCCCACCAACCACAAGGTATTCGGCGAAGCAATTGCCATTCTGGCCGGCGATGGCCTTCTGACCGAAGCCTTTAAACTGATCAGCAGCCCCTGCTTTGCCGATACATCCACACCGGCCGCGCGGCTGGCCGTGATCCACCAGATCGCCACCTGCGCCGGTTCCTACGGCATGGTGGGTGGCCAGGTGGTGGACATGGAGAGCGAGGGCAAAGCGGACATCGATCTGCCCACGGTGCAGTATATCCATACCCATAAAACCGGCGCCCTGATCAAGGCCGCTGTGGTGGCTGGCGCGCTCCTGGGCGGGGCCGACGAGAAGAAGCTGGCTGCCATTACCCGTTATGGCGAGGCAGCTGGTCTGGCCTTCCAGATCGCCGACGATATCCTGGATATCGAGGGCACCACCGAGCAGATCGGTAAGGATGCCGGTTCGGACCAGGCCCGCGGCAAGGCCACCTATCCGGCGGTCATGGGTCTGGCTGCCGCCAAGCTGGAGGCGCAGTCCATGATGGACGAGGCTTTCAAGGCGCTGGAGATCTTCGGCAGCGAGGCCGATCCCCTGCGGGAGATCGCCACCTATATTGTCAAGCGCAAGAATTAGAGCACAGGTACCTAATGGCAATCCTTGATACCATCAACTCCCCCGCCGATCTGAAGCGCATGCCGGTTGGACTGCTTCCCGACCTTGCTGCGGAGTTGCGCAAGCTGATCATCGAAACCTGCGCCAAAAACGGCGGCCACCTGGCGCCCAGCCTGGGTGTGGTGGAGCTGACCATCGCCCTGCACCGGGTCTTTTCCACCCCCGACGACAAAATTGTCTGGGACGTGGGGCACCAGGCCTATGCCCACAAGCTGCTCACCGGCCGACACGACCGATTTGCCACCCTGCGCCAGTTGGACGGCATCAGCGGTTTTCCCAAACGGGATGAATCGCCCCACGATTCCTTTGACGTGGGTCACGCCTCCACCTCCATCTCGGCCGCAACCGGTTTTGCCGCCGGCCGCGATCTGGCGGGGCGCAAGAACAAGGTCCTGGCGGTGATCGGTGACGGCTCCATGACCGGCGGAATGGCCTACGAGGCCATGAACCACGCCGGGCACATGAACCGGGACATGATCGTGATCCTGAACGACAACGAGATGTCCATTGCCGAAAATGTCGGGGCGCTCTCCAATTTTCTGACCCGTACAGGATCCAGCGAATTTGTCTACCGTTTCAAGAAAAACGTGGAATCCTTCCTGGGACGGATGGATACGGTGGGCAAGGATCTCCTGCATCTGGCTAAAAAGCTGGAGGACTCCTTCAAGGTCTTCTTCACCCCCGGCATGCTCTTTGAAGCCTTCGGTTTCGAGTACATCGGCCCGATTGACGGACATGACCTGCCCATGCTGATGGAAACCCTGGAAAAGGTGAAAAAGTACCACGATGCGGTACTGATCCATGTCCTGACCAAAAAGGGGAAGGGCTATAAACCGGCCGAGGCAAACCCGGCCCTGTTCCACGGGGTGGGTCCCTTTGACGTGAAAACCGGCAAGGTACTCAAGGGTAAGGGGGGCGCGGCCTCCTACACAGCCGTCTTTGGGGCGACGCTCTGCAAACTGGCCACCGACGATGACCGTATCATAGGACTGACCGCCGCCATGCCGGACGGCACCGGTCTGGTTCCCTTTTCCAAACAGTTTCCGGACCGTTTCTTCGATGTGGGCATTGCCGAACAGCACGGGGTCACTTTCGCGGCCGGACTGGCTGCCGAGGGGCTGCGGCCGGTTTTTACCGTCTATTCATCCTTTCTGCAGCGGGCCTACGACCTGGTGTTCCACGATGTCTGCCTGCAAAATCTGCCGGTCACCTTTGCCCTGGACCGGGCCGGGGTGGTGGGCAATGACGGGCCGACCCACCACGGAGCGTTGGATATCTCCTATCTGCGGCATCTGCCCAACATGACCCTGATGGCGCCCAAGGATGAAAACGAATTGCAGCACATGCTGGCCACTGCCATAAATCTGGGCGGACCGGCGGCATTGCGCTACCCCCGCGGCAACGGTCTGGGCGTGGCACTGGACCAGATCATCGAGCCACTGCCAATCGGTTGCGCCGAACTGCTGCGTGAGGGCACGGACGCGGCCGTGCTGGCGCTGGGCTCCATGGTCCAACCGGCGCTGGAGGCCTGCCAGCAGCTGGAACGCTCGGGCGGTCCCCGCCTGACGGTCATCAATGCCCGTTTTGTCAAGCCGCTGGACCAGGCGCTGATCATGCTGATGGCCCGCAAGTACGGCTGTCTGATCACCCTGGAGGAGAACGTGTTGCAGGGCGGTTTCGGCAGCGCGGTGCTGGAACTGCTGGAAGAACAGCAACTGACCGGTATCCGGGTGCTGCGGCTGGGTTATCCGGACAACCAGATCCCCCAGGGAGACCAGAAGGAGCAGCGCGCCATGCTGGGGTTGGACGTGGCCGGCATCACCGCTTCGATCAAGGAATTCCTGGAGAAGAGTTTACCTTTCTCACACGAAGAAAGCGTAAGGCGGTAATCCCAAAGAACCGGTTTTATTGTCAATCACCTTGGTTTAATGCTTATCTTCGTGTTCTCCGCGCCTCCGTGTGATGAATAATGTTTTGACTTCACATCCATACTCGCACAAAGCCACGAAGGCACAAAGAAAGCGTAAGGCGGTAATCCCAAAGAACCGGTTTTATAGTCGATCTCCTTGGTTTAATGCTTACCTTCGTGATCTTCGTGCCTCCGTGTGATGAAAAATGTTTTGACTTCAAATTCGTACTCACACAAAGCCACGAAGGCACAAAGAGAGCGTAAGGCGGTAATCCCAAAGAACCGGTTTTATAGTCGATCTCTTTGGTTTAATGCTTACCTTCGTGATCTTCGTGCCTTCGTGTGATGAATAATGTTTTGACTTCACATCCATACTCACACAAAGCCACGAAGGCACAAAGAGAGCGTAAGGCGGTTAACCCAAAGAACCGGTTTTATTGTCGATCTCCTTGGTTTAATGCTTACCTTCGTGTTCTCCGCGCCTCCGTGTTAGATTGGATGTTTTGATTACTAATCGTGCCTGCATCGGTATCACGCCATGCCAAAATCTCTGCTCCACGCCCTGATCCTCTTGATATCAATCTGTTGTATTCCCGCATCCGGCTGGTGCGACAGCGAACCGCTCGGCAACCCTGCCGAGGCGCGCAAGCTGATCGAACGGGGTGAATACGAGAAGGGGCTGGAGCAGCTGCAGCGCACCCAGCAACTCTATCCCCTGGATCAATCCATCAAGCGCAGCCTGGCCGAAGGGTATCAGGCCTACGGCATGCAGCTCCTGCAAAAAAAACAGTTCGAACAGGCTGACGCAATCTTTGCCAGAGGGCGCGAACTGTACCCCGAAGAACCCCGCTTCATGCTGCTGCGCGGTATCTGCACCTATCACCTCAAAAAATACGATATCGCCCGTTACGAGCTGGAACAGGCCCGCCAGCTGCAGCCGGACAATGTGGATCTGCTGCATGTGCTGGGACGGGTTCTGTATGACACGGACAACCGCAGCCAGGCCGTAGAACTGTGGCAGCAGGCGCTGAAGCTTTCTCCCGATAACAGCGAGATCAAGGTGGTCCTGGAGCGCGCCCGGCGTGAGATGGCCGTGGAAGAGCTTATGGCGCGGGGGCACAGCTCTCGCTTCGATCTAACCTACGATAACGGCGTGGACACGGTCTTTGCCCTGGCCGTGCTGGACCAGTTGGAGAACGCCGCCAACCAGGTGGGCGCCGAGTTGGGGCACTTCCCCACCGCGCGCGTGCCGGTCTCCATCTACACCCGCGCCGACTACAGCGCGGTCACCGCCGCGCCGGACTGGTCGGGCGGTGTCTACGATGGCACCATCCGGCTCCCCTTTGGTGCATTGCGTGAGGTGACGCCGCCCCTGCAGGCCGTGCTGTATCACGAATACGCCCACGTGGTTGTGCGCGAGCTG
Organism: Desulfuromonadales bacterium; assembly: GCA_013377095.1. Taxonomy (GTDB): domain Bacteria; phylum Desulfobacterota; class Desulfuromonadia; order Geobacterales; family Pseudopelobacteraceae; genus Pseudopelobacter. The sequence continues at coordinate 1,561 of JACAAY010000177.1, read as the reverse complement.
ACCCATGGCAACTGCCCGCTCTGGCTGAACGAGGGTATCGCCGAGATGTTCGGCAGGCAGCAGTTCAGTCCGCCCCTGACGGAACTGGACCGGGCGGCCCGCTCCCAGGGACTTGGGGATTTCAAAAAGCTGGAGGGTGGCTTCAGCGGTCTGGGCACCAAGGACGCCGGTCTGGCCTATCAGCAGAGCTATGCGCTGGTCAACTACCTGGTGACAACCTACGGCTGGCACCGGGTTAACGCCATCCTGACCGCCCTGGGCGCAGGGCTCGGCATCGAGGAAGCCATAGCAAAGGCGCTGGGGGAGTACAGCCTGACCTATGAGGGACTGGTGAAAGAGTGGCGGGAATCGCTGGAGCGGGGCAGGAAGTGAGCGGAATGCTCTCCTGGAGGCGTGACACAAACAAACGTTTATATTCTCACACGAAGGCACGAAGATCACGAAGGTTACAGGTAATATCAGGCGGGTGAATTAACAATCAAAGATTTATGATTTTAAGCTTTCAGGTTTTTTCGTGCCTTCGTGGCATTGTGTGAGAACGGTTTTGACGTTGCCTACACGATACAACCTGTCCTTGTCAAAGAATATGTGTTGTACATCCTGTTGAAAGATGACTACAATCATCGAAAAGCATCAAAAAGGGTACCGATATGAATGCTATTCCCGCCAATGAACTGAAACGTCACGGGATCTCAGCCATCGAAAAGCTGCTATCCAAAGGGCCGGTGCATGTTATTAAACGTAATCAACCGGTGTGCGTTGTGCTTGCCGAGGATGAGTACGAACGACTTGTCCTCGCTTCCGGAGCGATAGATACTCAGGAACGGATTTCAGTCATGGAGTGGTTTTCGTTGTCGGTGAGCGGAACAGCAGGAAAATCGGAAATTGATGAACGTCTTGCCGAGGAGCGGGGGGCGTGGGACAAACGGTGAGCATCTTTCTCGATGCAAATATCATCATCTACCAGGTTGAGGCGGTAGCGCCTTTTCAGCAGCAGGTACTCCGTGAGTTGAAAGAACTGGTGCGCGAATTTCCACGCTCGGGTTTTGCCGTCTCGCGACTCAGTTTGCTGGAGTGCCTTGCGAAGCCGGTACGGGAAGGTAATAGGAATGTTATAGAGCGCTATCGGGAATTTTTTTCGGCAACCGATTTGCGAATTGTGGAGGTTTCAGCACAGGTAATTGAAAAAGCACTTCAGCTGCGCGCGAGCTGTGGCTTGCGTACCCCCGACGCCATTCAGGCTGCTTCAGCGGTAATTCTGGATGAGCCCCATGTCTTTGTAACCGGTGACAAGGCTTTTGCTGCTGTCCCCGGTCTAACGGCACATATAGTTTTCTGATCTCATTTAAAAACAAGGATATACAAAATCTCTGCCTCACACGAAGGTACGAAGATCACGAAGGTTAAAGGCTAAATCAGGGAGATTAATCAAAACCCTTGTTTTTGGTTTTCAGCTTTCTTCGTGCCTTCGTGGCTTTGTGTGAGAATGGTTTTTGGTTTTTAAACATGGTTCTTCAGCAGAATTTGTGGGTTCCCTCCAGCTCTGGTAGGTTCCCAAGTG
>JACAAY010000176.1 GCA_013377095.1 Desulfuromonadales bacterium | reverse complement strand
GTCAGTATGTCACAAATTAAATAAAAACGAAATATTAAGTGTTACGTGGTACTAGAATAGCATTTAAAAAGTCTTCACAACTGATCAAGAGATGAGGTATATAAACCTGATCATTTTGTAAGGATTATCCCACAACCAGGAGACGGAAAACCATGGTAACTCGAAGCGGCCGTTCTCAAAAAACGGCAGATTGGGATCAGGTTGATTTGACAAAAATTATCTCAGAACTGACCGCCATCTGGGATAGTGTGCTGGAAATGGAGCATGATTGCGCTCCTTTGATAGACGAACTTGAACCCCAATGGCAGATGAGCGCTGCCAATCTGCTCCATTACTTGGCGCTTCGCCGTCGAGATATCCGTCCCCTTCAGGCTAAGTTGTCGAACCTCGGCCTTTCTTCACTGGGACGAGCTGAAGCCCATGTGCTGGCATCCGTGAATGCGCTGTTGAAGGTACTCCATCACATTTCGCGAGAATCAATGCCCTCTGGTGTCTCGACGAGCATCAACTTCAATGATGGCAAAATCCTCCTCGACCAGCATACAGAAATGTTGCTAGGTACCCGCCCGGCCCAGAGAAGCGCCCGAATCATGGTTACCATGCCCAGCGAAGCGGCAGATGACTACCTGCTGGTCCGCGAACTACTGAACAACGGAATGGACTGCATGCGGATCAACTGTGCCCACGATGACGAAGAGAAGTGGGAGAAGATGATCGCTAACCTGCGACGAGCCAGGAGGGAGGTCGGCAGAAAGTGCCGTATCCTGATGGATCTGGCCGGGCCAAAACTTCGCACCGGTCCCCTTGAGACAGGCCCCGGCATGATAAGATGGCGGCCACGTCGGAACGCCATGGGGCAGGTACTGGACCCGGCGCGCATCTGGCTGATGCCGGAGGAATCAGGCGATTTTCCCGATGGCCCGGCAGACGCCATGCTTCCGCTTCCCTCCAGTTGGCTGGCGACAATAAAGGTCGACGACATACTGACCTTTACCGATGCCCGCGGAGCAAACAGGGAACTGAGGATCATTGGACAAACAGACCAGTGCCGTTGGGCAGAATCTTACAGCACTGCCTATCTGACCTCCGGCATGGTATTGCACTTGAGTAACGACTCAGGCTCAGACACCTCGACAAATGAGGAAAATTCCTGCCAGGTGGGCCGTCTGCCGGACAGGCCCAGTACAATAACCCTGCACAAAGGTGATATCCTGATTCTTACCAAGGACCTCAATCCAGGACACGGGGCAGTTTACGATGACCGGGGCCGTCTCCTCTCCCCCGCAACCATCGGCTGCACCCTCTCAGAAATATTCGATTACGTGCGGCCAGGAGAACGCATTTTCTTTGACGACGGGAAAATAGGCGGCGTAATCAGAGCAGTCCAGGAACGTCGAATAAAGGTCGAGATCACCGCTGCCCGCACAAAAGGGGAGCGGCTGGCGGCGGAAAAGGGAATCAATCTTCCCGACAGCCGACTCAAGCTCTCCTCCCTGACCGAGAAGGATCGGGATGACCTCAGGTTCATCGCCCGGCATGCAAACATGGTAGGCATGTCCTTTGTCCAGGAGGTAGATGATGTTACTGCACTTCAAGCATTGCTGCACGATCTGAACGGCGAGCGTCTTGGCATCATTCTGAAGATCGAGACTCGCCGAAGTTTCGAGATGCTGCCCGACCTTGTATTGGCAGCAATGCGCAGCCATTCCGCCGGAGTCATGATCGCCAGGGGCGACCTGGCGGTTGAATGCGGCTACGAACGACTTGCCGAGGTTCAGGAGGAAATCCTCTGGCTGTGCGAGGCGGCCCATATTCCGGTTATCTGGGCAACCCAGGTACTGGAAAACCTCGCCAAGAGCGGCATGCCGTCACGTGCTGAAATTACCGACGCAGCCATGGGAGTGCGTGCTGAATGCGTCATGCTCAATAAGGGGCCCCACATCATTGAGGCCATCCGGGTTCTCGACAACATACTTCAACGTATGGGGGCGCATCAGAACAAGAAGAGTTCCCTGCTTCGACAGCTGCGTTGGGGTGAACATGCATACAAACTGTCCCGGATTCACAGAGAACCTCAGGATCTGCAAAACAGTTAGACCGCTGATGAACCCTGAGCAACGCACTCTTTTTATGAATGAGAGTATTCCTTGGAATTAATGCGAAGAATATTGGAAAGGGATCAGAGAAATACTGAGGTGGCCAACCTTTCGGGACGGAAATCACACCCGCTTGATTATGCAACCTTGCCCGGCCGCACTGTGTAAATGGTTTTTTCGGTTACTAAATCTTCTGTATTGCCTCTTTTAGTGCTGACAATTTGTACGGTTTCTGAATAAATCCTGCCAACCCTTTGCCCATAAATTTCTGATTGACCTCATGTTCATTGAATCCGCTGGACATAATGACCTTAACATCAGGCTTTAGTTGCCTGAGTTCCCGGAAACATTGCTCGCCATCCATATGTGGCATAGTCAGATCAAGAATTACGAAAGAAATATCAGCGGTTGTTTTAAAAATCTCTACCGCGTCCCTACCGTCATTAGCGGTGATGGTTGTGAAACCAAATTCTTGGAGCATTTCTTTGCCGATATCCCGCACGGTTTCTTCGTCGTCAACTAAAAGTACCGTACCGTCACCTTTCCAGTAATTCTCGTAACATTCATGATTGAAAATTTTGGCCGGTTCGTTTGATGCTGGCAATAGGATTTTGAATTTAGTACCTTTGCCCAGCTCGCTGTCAACCTTGATAGCCCCCCTGTGTCCCCGTACAATACCAAGCACGGCAGACATTCCAAGACCTCTTCCCGTAAACTTAGTGGTAAAGAATGGGTCGAAAAGCTTTGTAAGAGTATCTTCATCCATACCACAGCCGGTGTCAGCAACTTCAAGATAGACGTAGGAGCCTTGACTAATATTCTCATCAAGCCAGATACTTTTAAGGTGGTCCTCGTTGCAGTCCATACAGCCCGTGGTAACAGTAATAACGCCACTATTTTCGCCGATGGCCTCAGAAGCGTTAATAACTAAATTCATGACGATTTGGCGAATTTGAGTGGCGTCCGCCTCCACAGAGGGAAGGTCCGGGATCAGATTCAGTCGTATTGCGGCTTTCTTGGAGATAGAAACTTCCAGCATGTGCAGCATATCTTTGAGCAGCAGGTTCAGATTGATATTTTCAATTACGAACTTCCCCTTACCGGAGTAGGCCAACATTTGTCTGGCAAGATCGGCGGCTCTGGCAGCGGCCTCCTCAATCTTGCGTAGGTTGTCCACACCAGGTGATTCCTTATTTATACGAAGCAGTGCCAACTCGGCGTTTCCGACAATAGCGGTGAGGATATTGTTAAAATCGTGGGCAATACCACCGGCAAGAACCCCCAGACTCTCTAATTTTTGGGCTTGGCGTAATTGTTGTTCAAGTTGGATGCGCTCATCTTCACTACGCTTTTGCTCAGAAATGTCAGTCATCACACCGACAACCCCAATAATGTTATCTTCACTGTCCCGCCAGGGTACTTTGTTCGACAGAAACACACCAGCCTTACCATCGATTTTCTCGAGTTCCTCTCGCATAATTGCTTGCCCGAGGAGCATAACCTTTTCGTCCGTCTCCCGAAGTGCTCCGGCCACATCAGCCGGCAACAGTTCCATATCCGTATGACCAATGATTTCGCTTTGGTCAAAGCCCAACATTTGTGCTCCAGCTTTATTGACGGAGAGGTATTTCCCCGATTTATCTTTGGCAAAAATAGCCTCTGCGGTACTCTCCAGGATTGTGCTCATCAAAGTTTTTTGCTGGTGTAGTTCGGCTACAGTTTTTTCAAGCTTGATATTGACACCTTGCATTTCAATCTTCGTTTTAACCAAAAGAAAAACAACGCCGAGAATAATTGCAAACACCACAAACACTTGAAGGAATGTATACAAGAGCTTTTTATGGACTATATATGCTGCAGTTGCTTCCATATCTCCGACTTGCAACTTTAAAGTGTCTACGGTGTTCGAGACTTGTTGGACAATACGTGTATAACGTTCAAATTGAATCTCATTGATGATCTTTTTGGCATGCGCCCGGTTCCCTTGAGAGACAGAAGATAATATTTCGTTGGAGTTTGTGATTGTAAAATCTTGCCAAATTGCTTGTGCATCGCTAATTGCCGTCAAAATTTCTTCTTCTTGATTCAATTTTAGAATTGCGCTGAAAGTAGCATCAACATTATCTTTTGTTAGTTGCAATTCCTTGAGAATCTGTTCCCTTTTGTCAATACTTGGTGCATCAACATATTCAAGTAAATCTGCCCGAATCAAATTTATATCGGATATCAGTATTAAAAATTTTTCCACACATACCTTTTTATTAGAGATTTCCCAATATATCTTGCTACCTATTTTAGATTCGTTGATTGAAGTCACTGCCATTAATCCAGAAAGTAGAACTAAGGCCAGCGCAATAAGGCATATTATCTTGGTTTTTACAGTCATCTGACTCATGAATTTGATATGGTCAACAAGATAATCCACATGCAGTGCTTTATATATTTTGAACAGCAGTGACTTCATATTATTTAGATTTCCTTAAAGGTGTAAAATGAACATCAATCAATGACTGACCTTCATTAGACTGCATAAAATTTATAAAATCCCTTGCCGCTCCTTTCGCAACACCTTTTGTTACCAGCAACAGAGGCCTGGAGAGTGGATAGCTCCCGTTGCGGACGTTGCTTTCCGTGGCCGCAACCTGGTTTACGGTCACTGGTCTGATATTGTTACGTGTCGAGCTATCTAACGTTTCAAGTAAACCGACACTGATATAGGAAATGCCATATTTCCTTTTAGCCAGTTCTTCAGCTTGGTCACGGGGAAACTTCCGTTTCTCGAAACTCCCAAATGGAATGCCTTCCAGAACAATCTCCCGGAAAAAATCGGTTGAGCCTCTTTTTTGCGCTGCGTCTCCGATAATGGGAACAATGGGAGCGTTATTCCCTCCCAACTCTTTCCAGTTGCTGATCTTGCCTGTAAAAATATCTTTCAGCTGTTGCTTGGTCAGGCCTTTCAGCGGATTGCTTTTATGAACAAAAATCCCGATAGCGTCGTAGCCTATCGTATTTGCGGAAAGTTTTTCATTTCTTTCGTTAGCATTCAAGGCTCGTGATACTCCGGCAATGTTTGCTTTTCCCGCGATCAGAGCATCAATGCCCTTTCCCGAACCCACGATATCTATGGGATCAATTTTAATCCCCGTTTTTTTCTTGAAAGCAGCAACGGCACCGGACTCCTGTAATACGATAGCAATGGTTGAAGAACCGCTATAGTGGAGTTCGGCCCAGCCTGCCGCTGGTAATATGAGCAAGAAAGCTGAAATGATTAACAACAATTTGATTTTCATACTTAATAATCTCCTTTGAAAGCAGGAAGGTATGTTAAGAGTGAAATAGTTAAAGTATGGATTTCAAAAATAATATGCTTTCTTACACAAAATTCCGATACCGGCCCTACCATCTGGTCCAATATAGGAGTATATGCACAAGCCTGAAAACACAATTTGACCAGATAATAAAGCTACTTTTATCGTCTCTTTCTTTTGAGGGACCGCCATCATATTGCTTGGCGGTAACGAAATGTCCACTCTCATCCCATGAGAACTGATATTTGTTACTGTTGATTCAATATGCGATATATCACCTATTCTAATTTATCAGATGCTGACAGAACTGCATTGAGGACATTTATCCACTTGTGGCACATGCTTTACATCGTGATGGCAGGATTTGACTCGAAGTTTCATCTATTTGCAGGAGAATACAGAGCACTCGCAGGAAGTTCTTTTGTACCGCTCTTTCGGCATTTCTGGCTTTGTCAGTGAATTTACCACAATATTTGTCAGGATTGAGTATACGCGAGATTTTGCGTAGAAATTTCATTTTGAGTCATCGAAATAACCGGCAACCAGATAGTTCCGAGGATTTCACGGTTTCCCCTCCGATAAAAATGCCGGGTCAGATTGTTTGAAATGATTTTTCGCATGCTTTGGGTTTTTTTGTAACACTAATGCATCACTAAACTCAAGTTACAGTTAAGTGACTAAAATAATGAT
>JACAAY010000175.1 GCA_013377095.1 Desulfuromonadales bacterium | reverse complement strand
ACAACAGCGTCTATGAGACGATCCTGCACAAGGGGCTGGAGATCAACACCGCATCCCGTCAAGTGTTCGTCAACGGCAAAGAGGTGCAACTGACGACGAAGGAATATGAGATCCTGCTGTTTCTGGCATCCCATCCCAATATCGTCTTCACCAAGGAGCGCATGCTGAGCGCCATTTGGGGGGATGAATATTTCGGAGATACGGCGACCATAGCCGTGCATATCCAGAAGATTCGTAAGAAAATCGAAACTGATCCCTCGGCCCCGGTCTATATCGAAACCATCTGGGGAAACGGTTACCGGTTTAACCCGTAAACACGATATTCCTCACTATGAAACGTGCGCTATCCGGAAGAAGGGGCAAGACACAGCCGGGTTTCAGTGACTTCCACAATCAACCCATAAGATGTACATTTTAGTCATGGTAACATCAGATACGTTATCCCTCATAAAGGAGCTGAATTATGAAAATTGCACTTGTAACCGGCGGTAGCCGTGGCCTTGGCAAAAGCATGTCCCTGCACATCGCCGCCAAGGGAAATGATGTCATTCTTACCTACAATAGTAAACAGGCTGAAGCCGAAGAGGTTGTCGCACAGATCGAGAAGTCGGGACGAAAAGCCGTTGCACTTGCACTCGACCTGTCCGACCACAAAACATTCGTCGGCTTTGCGGAAAAAGTAAAGAATGTCCTGGCAGAAAAATGGCAGCGAAGCGATTTCGACTATCTGGTTAATAATGCCGGTATCGGCATCAATGCCCCCTTTATGGAGACAACCGAGGAACAGTTTGACCGGTTGATGAATATCCACTTCAAGGGTACCTTCTTCCTGACTCAGAAACTCCTGCCGATCATGAAGGACGGCGGACGGATCGTGAATATCTCATCGGGCCTGGCACGCTTTTCCTTCCCCGGTTATGCTGCATATGCTGCCATGAAAGGGGGCGTCGAGGTGCTGACCCGATATCTGGCGAAGGAGCTGGGGTCGCGCAATATCGCCGTAAACGTCATTGCTCCCGGGGCGATCGAAACTGATTTTGGCGGCGGTATGGTTCGTGATAATCCGGAAATCAATCAGATGATCGCAGCCCAAACAGCTCTTGGCCGCGTCGGACTGCCGGATGATATTGGAGGGGCGGTTGCCGCGCTTTTATCAGAAGACAATCGCTGGATCAACGGTCAAAGAGTGGAAGTCTCTGGCGGAATTTTTCTTTGATTCGTGGCTTACTTGCAGCAACTCTGTGTGAAAGGATTTCATCGAACAACGAAAATCTCCGGAACAGTATTCCGGGCCTCCAACGCTCTTGGTCGCTGTCGCCGAAAGCACAAATAAATAATGCAGAAAAGCTTACGGCCGCTTAAATGCGGCCGTAAATACAATAAACCCTGTCAGAAAAAAACTTCGAGCTCTTATTCCGCTCGAAGTATGTAGCCCTGTCCACGAACCGTATGAATCAGTTTGGTGGGATAATCTCTGTCAATTTTCTTGCGCAGATAGTTGATGTACACATCGATGATGTTGGTGAATCTGTCGAACTCATAATCCCAGCAATTATCAGCTAGCATGGAGCGTGACAGCGGTACATTAGGATTTCGCACCATGTATTCCAGGAGGCCGTATTCCTTGGCGGTCAGTTCGATTTCATTGCCGCTGCGCCATACCTTGTGGGTGACTGGATCAAGTCGCAGATCTGCAAAGAATATCTCGGCGCCACGGTCCCGTTCACTTCGCCGCACCAGCGCATTGACGCGGGCCAGCAACTCGGCAAAGGCGAACGGCTTGGGCAGGTAGTCGTCGGCGCCAGCCTCAAGTCCAGAAACGATGTCCTCGGTCGTGCCACGGGCGGTCAGCATCAGCACCGGCAGAGTACTGCCGGCTTCGCGCAACTCTTTTGTGACGGTTAAACCGTCTTTCTTGGGAATCATCACGTCCAAGATCATCAGGCTGTATTCACCCGTCAAAGCCTGTTTAAGTCCTTCTTCGCCATTATAAGCGATTGAGACCTGATAATCGTCCTCTTCTAGGCCACGCTTGATAAATCCGGCAACCTTCTTCTCATCCTCTATAATCAGGACTTTCATTCTTTATCCCTGCTTTCTTATTAAGCTATTTTTATATTATAATTAGAAGACTGATACTTGTCAAGGTCATTGTGGCGCACGTCGTATTCGATGGTAATCCGTCCCGGCTTAAACCGGAAATTGTTGCGTCCGGGGAAGAATTCTCACGGGAAATCAAGCTCATCAAGGAGAACATGCTAGCTCTGTTGGTTGAAGAGGTAAGGAAATTCAGCCAGAAGTATGATTTGAGTTTCATGTCTTCGGACAAATGACTTAGCTACTCTCAGGCGTCCACACTCATAACAATTGTTTGATTTCGGCTCCTCAATGTACAAACTGCACACTTGCTGTTATCCGCCATATAAGACAGTTCTGTTTGGCATAACAGATTCCGATGACGGATTTCCCATCAATCAGTCCTCCACCACCGCAATCCTCGCTAAAAAACCTGTGATTCTTTGTTGTTAGAGCCCCATTCGTTCAACACATGTCTTGGCACATTCTGTGCTCTTTATAGGGAGGTCGTAAATAATAAAAGTAAAGGAGTAACTCATGTCAACTATAATTATAATACTTGTTGTAATTTTCGTTTTAGGTGGTGGTGGATTTTATTGGACTAGGCGATGACAGTAGTCATAAGCAGAGATATATTCTTATAAAATAACCGTGATCAAATATAAAAAGAAGTAACATTGCAATTAAAGTAAAGAGATCAAAAAGTAATGATACCTTATAAGCATGCCATTTCTAATGCTCTTACATCGTTCAATTACCTTTACACGAGTATAGATGATCTGGAAACTTCCGATAAAGAAGTTAAAATCAGTCACCTGGTGAAGAACGTAGTGAAAGAGAATGAAATTGTAGTCAGAACTTCGCTGGATTTTGCCATCAAACTGACCAACGATTTCTTTTTGCGTGAACAGCTCCCAGCAGGGTATTGGTGGGCCGAACTTGAATCCAATGTCAGCATCACCTCCGAATACATCATGCTGTTCCATTTCCTGGGGATTGTGAATAAGGAGCGGGAGCGGAAGATGGCTGATTACCTTTTGAACAAGCAGACCAAGGAAGGTTTCTGGACCATTTACTATGGTGGCCCCGGCGATATTTCCATCACCACCGAAGCCTATTTCGCCCTCAAACTTTCCGGCTGTTCGGCGGACCACTCTGCCATGGCCAAGGCGCGGGCCTTTATTTTAGAAAAGGGAGGGGTGATCAAATGCCGCGTCTTCACTAAAATTTTTCTTGCCCTGTTTGGGGAGTTTCCCTGGCTGGGCATTCCGTCCATACCAATTGAGACCATGCTACTCCCCAACTGGGCCTACTTCAATATGTACGAGCTTTCGAGTTGGTCTCGGGCAACCATTATCCCACTCTCTATCGTAATGAGCGAACGACCGGTAAAAAAGCCCCCCCCATGGGCCAGTGTTCAGGAACTCTATACCAACCCGCCACAGGCTACTGACTATTCATTGAGCAAAGACCACTGCTTCCTGACTTGGGAAAATGTCTTAATCGCCATGGACCGCATGCACAAGATCTATGAAGGGAGTCCGATCCGGCCGTTCAAGAAGAAGGCCATGGCAACTGCTGAAAAATGGGTGCTGGACCATCAGGAGTCGACCGGAGATTGGGGTGGGATTCAGCCGGTCATGCTCTATTCGGTTCTAGCGCTCCATTGTCTGGGTTATGCCAACAACCACCCGGCAGTAGCAAAAGGTCTTGTGGCGCTTGCCAACTTCTGTATCGAGAATGAAAACGAGCTGGTCCTGCAATCCAGCATATCGCCGGTCTGGGACACTGCACTGGCGGTGAAGGCTCTGGTCGATTCCGGTGTTCCCACAGACCATCCGGCCCTGACAAAGTCTGCCTTGTGGTTACTCGAAAGGGAAGCGCGAAAACCAGGCGACTGGCGGGTCAAGTCTCCGGACCTGGAACCGGGTGGGTGGGCCTTTGAGTTTATCAATGACTACTATCCGGACGTAGATGATTCAGTGTTTGTTATGCTGGCTATCAAGGATATCCAGGTCAGGGACCAAAAGATCAAGGAAGATGCAATCAAACGCGGAATAACTTGGTGTCTGGGGATGCAGAGCAAAAATGGCGGCTGGGGAGCGTATGACAAGGACAATACCAAACATATCCTCAACCAAATTCCGTTTTCCGACATGGAAGCTCTCATTGATCCGCCAACCGCAGATCTCACCGGCAGAATGCTCGAATTAATGGGAACTTACGGTTATTCGAAAGAGTTTCCTGCCGCGGCCCGGGCAGTCGAATTCATCAGAAAAACCCAGGAACCGGAAGGCCCATGGTGGGGGCGCTGGGGAGTAAATTATATCTACGGCTCCTGGTCGGTCCTGTCGGGGCTTTCGGCCATTGGTGAAGACCTTGCTCTCCCCTATATCAGAAGAGCGGTCGACTGGTTAAACTTGAAACAGAATAAAGATGGAGGATGGGGAGAAACCTGCGAATCCTACCATGACCGCTCACTGGCTGGTGTTGGTGAAAGCACCTCCTCACAGACCAGTTGGGCGCTGCTGTCCCTCATGGCTACAGGAGAAGTGCACTCGAGTCAGGTCACCGAAGGCATCAGCTACCTGATCTCAACCCAGCGACCCGATGGCGCTTGGGATGAAGATCACTATACCGGGACTGGTTTTCCCAAGTTTTTCATGATCAAGTACCACATATACCGCAACTGCTTCCCTTTGATGGCTCTCGGCACTTACCGTAAGCTGACCGAGAAGAAAAACTAGATTCGGATGGGGGAAATTACCATCTGTCTTCAAATATTTTAAGTCGACTTCATCTGTCCTGCCATTCGTTCTTCACTATCAATCCCAGTTATCACCGGATGTGTGCTGTATATTCGTTCAACGAGGATGAACTAATTCCCTGCAAAATAGTTGGGATTTTGAGGTGAATTGATGCTGCCACACGTATGAAAAAGAGCCGCACCAAAGTACAAAAGCAGATTAGCAAACCGTCACACGCACGCGGACTACACATAGTCGCGCTCTTTGAAGGCGCTAAAGGCATCTTGGTTCTTTTAGTCGGCTGCGGACTGCTGACTTTTATCCATCAAGACGTCAATGAAGCGGCCAAACACCTGGTTAAACACTTTAATCTCAACCCTGCCAGCCATTACCCGCAAATTTTTCTCGATCTGACGGAGCATGTTGACGATGCCAAGCTCTGGAGTATGGCACTGGCTGCGACAATGTACTTTGTAGTCCGCATGATAGAAGCTTTCGGACTCTGGCTGAGAAAAACATGGGCTGAATGGTTTGCTGTCCTTACCGGTGGTATGGTCGGGATCTGCCATGACAGGATGGGCCCGTCTGCGGGCGACCGTTTCGGCTTCCTGTCGGCATGTGGTCTGTAGGCCATAAAATTCTTCTCCCTCCTAAAATTGCCTTGTGCTGCCAGATGGCAACCAACATTAGTGAAACCGCCCCGGTGTATTAACCAGGGCGGTTTTGAAAATAACCAGCGCAATCGGTCTGGAATCCGCCCGCTGGCTTGCTGCACTTGTTCGCAGAGGGTTACGGGCCAGTAGCAGGGAACGCCCGGCCGGGCAGGAACGAAATGAAACGTCCCCAGGGTGACGGCCATCACTATTCAAATTATACGCCGATCTTTTGAAATTTCACGGCCGCGCAGTAATTCAGAGATGACCGGCCTTCCCATACCACGCCGAATTATTCCCTTGACTCAACAAAGATGACACTTGTTATTGTTGCCGCCTGGCAATCTGGCACAGGAAAATGAATCATTGGAGCAGATTCGGGCCACCCTGGTGATAAAATCAGTGGAACGTAAGCCAAGAATGAATTCAGCAATTGGATGATTCTTGATCTTGGAATGCATAAACTGATTGATTGAGCTTCCTGTCAATGGTCTGAACGAGAGACAGTCTTGCGTGCCAGCATAAATTCTATCGTCGAAATGTCAATTTCGGTCAAAACTTCTCTGGTGGAGTGAATATTTCAATGTGCGTGAGTTACTCGCCAAACTTGCGAATAAACCAGCTCTTCACCAGCTGTGTCAGCAGTGCATAGCTAAGCAGCATGATGGC
>JACAAY010000174.1 GCA_013377095.1 Desulfuromonadales bacterium | reverse complement strand
GGATCTGGTCTCCCTTGGCCAGTTGGGGATTCACCAGCAGATCGATTACTTCGATGCGGTATTTTCCCTCCAGGTGTTCTTCGCAGATGTTTTTCAAGTTGGCAAAGGCCGCAATGGATTTGGGTGTCTGACCAGCGACATACAATCGCAGTTGCCAACTCTCTTCATCGTTTTTTATCGCGTTTTTGCATGACGTTTTGCTGGTGGTTACTCCGGTCATCGGCGGACTCCCTTTCCGCTCTGAGCGGTTTTTTTCTTTGCTCGGGGAAGTTCATCCGCTTTTCGGGCCCGCGCCATGGTCAGGGTCTCTTCGTCGAGGGTTTCTCGAAGCAGTTTCCCCCTGGCAATGGTCCGCTCGAATTCGTCCCGTTCAGCCTCGAACTCGCTGCGCAGCGCCGCGATCCGCGCTTCAAGCACTACCTTCTTGCGCTCGATATCGCGCTGACTGCGTTCGAACTGCTGGCTCCGCTCAAGAGCTTCCGCCTTTTCCCGCGCCTCCTGGGCTTCCCTGGCGGCTCCGGTCAGTACCTGGCCGTGACCTATGTATACGTCGCGGAGCTGGACGCCGCTGGAGGTCAAGCTGAATTCCCTGATCTGGCTTGAATGGTCCATGCCGCGGGACTTGAGGACGTACAGGCCGCGGTTGCGCTCGCCGCTTCCCTCCATGACCTGCAAAAGTAGCCAGGTATCCATTAGCGACGAAATGCCTATGTCGGTTCGCTCCAGGCTCCCGCCCACGGAGGTCAGGTCGGTGCAAAAGGCGGTGATTTGTTTTGTCTTCAGATAATCGATCAGCCGCGAGAGCATGGACTTGACTTCCATCTCGCTGGCCGCCGCCACCAGGTTGGAAATGGGATCGATAACAACGATGGCCGGGTTGAATCCTTCGATGGCCTTGTGCATGGTGACCAGGTGCATCTCAAGGCCGTAGAGGGTCGGGCGAGAGTTGCGGAACTCCAGTAGCCCCTTGTTGACCCACTGTTCCAGGTCGATGCCGATGGAGCGCATGTTGCGAATGATCTGGTTGCGGGATTCCTCGAAGGCGAAATAGAGGCAGCGCTCGCCGCGTCGACAGGCGGCGTCAACGAAATGGGCGGCCATGCTCGATTTTCCGGCCCCGGCGGTGCCGGTGACCAGGATGCTGCTCCCCAAGTAGTATCCCTTGTCTCCCAGCATGGTGTCCAGGCGGGGAATGCCGCTGGAGATCCGCTCACTGGAGGCGGTGTGATCGAGGCCCAGAGAGGAGATCGGCATGACCGTGAAGCCCTGTTCATCGATCAGAAAGGGATATTCGTTGGTGCCATGGGCCGAACCGCGGTATTTGACGATGCGCAGTCGCCGGGTGGCGATCTGCTCGCTCACCCTGTGGTTGAGGAAAATCACGCAGTCGGCCACATACTCTTCCAGGCCGAAGCGGGTTAGGGTACGCTCCCCCTGCTCGCCGGTAATGATGGCGCTGACTCCCTTGTTTTTCAGGAAACGGAAGAGGCGTCTCAGTTCAGCCCGCAGGATTGTTTCGTTGGTAAAGCCGGAAAAGAGGGTTTCGATGGTATCCATCGCCACCCGCTTGGCGCCGATGCTGTCGATGGCAATGCCCAGGCGGATGAACAACCCCTCCAGATCGTATTCGCCGGTTTCCACGATTTCGCTCTTTTCGATGTGCACATAGTCAAGCGCAAGCTTGTTATGGGCAACCAGGTCGTACAGGTCAAAACCGAGGGAGGCAAAGTTGTGCGCCAGTTCCTCGGACTTTTCCTCGAAGGACATGAAGACGCCCGGTTCGTTGTACCGGGTTGCACCGCGCACCAGAAATTCCATTGCCAGCAGGGTCTTGCCGCAGCCGGTTCCGCCACAGACCAGGGTGGGACGGCCCGCGGGTAATCCGCCACCGGTTATTTCGTCCAGCCCCGTGATCCCGGTCGGGCATTTCTGTAGTGTTTCAACCGCGGGTTTTGTGCGTTTGATCGGTTTGGCCATGAGGGTCCTCCTGAGGTGTTACATTGAATAATAAGATATTTTCCTGGAAGGGCGTAATGCGTAAGGCGGGAAAGAGATGATTATTCTTTTTGCGGCAGGAACCCGGCGCGACATCTTTCAATCGATTTACATAATCTTGCGAAGTCGACTGGTTTTACCAGGTATTCGTCGAAACCTATTTTCTTGAATTCATCAAGATGCATTTCATCGCTGTAGCCGGTGATCACGATGATCTTTGTGCCGGGCTGTTTGGATTTGATTTCGCGGGCCACCTGATGGCCATCCATATCCGGCATATTGATATCGGTAATGACAATTCCGGGGGTATGTTTCGTGAAAAGTTCCATCCCGCTTTGGCCATTATCGGCTGTGTAGACGGTCATATCGGTGAAGGTCAGGGCAATCATGCGCCCCATGGCCTTGCACACAACTGAGTCGTCTTCTATGAACAGCAGAGACAAAGGAGTGTGTGACAGGTTTTGCTCCATTTAGTACCTCAATTTATGCATTTTACGGCTCAGCGGATATGGTGTCCGGCGAGCTTTTCGGAATGCTGTAGCTTTTCGGAATGCGTTACTGCCATGTAGTAAATTTAACGCATGGAAACCTTATAATCAAATTCTTATCTAAAAAAATCGAGATAGATGGAACGAATATAGAAAGCATGTGTATGACATTGGGTTATGGGAGCTGCGTCTTCAGGAAATCCAGCAGCAGGGAAGGGAGCAGGCCGGGCAGAATGATAAAGAGTGCGAACATACAGAGCACAATAAGATTCAAGGATGTCGACGCTCTCACGCCGATCATCTTCGCATTGGTGGAGATACGATAGGGTAATGCCAATTTTAAACGTTATCATTACCCTATGTTGCTATCATGAACAGTACCTATTGCCATACGCTGAAACTGTCACAATCATTTCTGACTTCCCCGGAGCATACATCACCTTCATTTTTGCCAAATGTATGTAGGCGACTTCGAGATGGTCAGCAACGCCAATAAAGTTCGAAACGACGGTGCAGTATGCTCGATACGATCGATGCAGCCACGGATATCTTCAATGATATCTCTTCTCAAATTTGAGTCAACTCGCGCCTCAATTCTTGTAGATGCGAAGTGTAATATATCTGATATGATTGATAGAGGCTAATACCTGACATCAAAAGGAGATCAAATATGAATATCTTTGAATTTGCCATGAAAATGGAACTGGACGGCAAGGCCTATTATGAAAAGCTTGCGGCTGAGACCACCAATACCGGACTGAAGGCTATTTTCACCACTCTGGCGGATGATGAGCAGAAACACTATGAAACAATTCAGGCAATTAAGGCTGGATCCAATTGGGTTATGAATGAGAGCGTGGTTCTTGATTCGGCAAAAAACCTATTTGAAAAGCTGATGGGTGACAAGACGGTCGCCAGCGGTCTGAAGAAATCTCTGGATGGGTATCAATATGCCAGAAAAATTGAAGCGGATAGTGTTAAGTTCTATGAAGATGCGGCTAATAAGGAATCAAATGCCACAGCCAAGCAGCTTTTGTTGAGGATTGCCGAGGAAGAGAAGGAACATTACAATATTCTGGATAACCTCTCAGATTTTACACTGGCGCCGCAGAATTTCCTGGCCTGGGGAGAGTTTAGTAACATTAAAGAGCTTTAGATGATAGATTTATTCAGTTTCCTGTCGGGACACGTCAGATATGCCACAATAGACGACTGACTATGACACCTCACTCACTCTTCTATGTCTTTTGTTGACAACACTACCAAATATTTGCCACTTTGACAGAAGATGATAAAAGCCGTCGATAAAATCGACGGCTTTTATCAGTTAGCGAGATAGAGAATTATGCCTGGCTTGACCACAATCCGTGAATATTGCAGAGCTCTTTCACCGTAATTTTATTTGCTGAAACGTTAAAGGTAGCTGTGGGAGCATCTCCTGGTTTGAGGAACTGACGGTAGGACTTGCCGTCGGCGACCAGCTCGATCCACTCGATGTAGTGCTTTTCTTCCATCGGATGTGCAACACTTCCGATAGTAACTTTGATGCTGCCGTTGCTGATCTCGATAACCGGGACATGTTTTTCCTTAGCTGCATCAACGGTGTTCTCCGTCAAGAGATCCATCGCCTGTCCGCAGCAGACCAGTTCGCCGCCGCCTTCGTGGACAACTTCAACTATAATTCCGCATAACGCACATTTGTAGACTTCCAGTTGCTTTGCCATTATAACTCCTCCTCTGTAAGTTTTCTTCTTCTGCAGTATTTTTTAGGTAGTTGATTCGAAATGCGACAAATAATAACTTTTAAATACCGCACATCTTCATCTTTGCAAGTGATGAATCAAAAAAAGAGGAGGCATTTCCCGTTTGTTTTCCGGGTGTCAGAAAAAATCAGCCAGTTTTGCGACCCTCCTTGGCAACCCATTGTTGACAGATTTGAGTCCTATTTGGCACTGGCATCCGCGCACTCAATGAGATCCCAGTTGATGCACCTTGAGGCCAACTCCATTTCTAAATCATTATATGATTTGATCTCCGCAGACATCATCGCGATGTGAACTCAATGTACATTTTTTAAATTTAATTTAACAAAGCATTTAAGCTCAGATCCTATGGTGTCATCCTGAAATTTTGCGATGTTTTAGAATTTGATACTCGGATGCATCAAAGTTGGCCTTCCCCTATTTAGTTTGATTACGGCAATTTGCTGACGTGGGCCAGCTCTGCACCAAAAGCAATGCAATCGTCAAGCCCCTGGCCATCAGGATTCCAGAGCAGTTTCAACCCGTCATTGACAATCGTGAAGCCTCCTTCTTTCAGTCGTTCAGTCAGCACTTTGACCGATTCGCCGCTCCATCCATAGGCCCCGAAGGCGGCTGCCTTCTTATTCTTGAAGCCCAGCCCTCTGATTTCTTCCAGAATGGCTGCCATGGCCGAAAGGATGCCCCTATTGACCGTGGGTGACCCGGCAAGGATCATCTTTGATTTGAACACTTCTGTGATGATGTCGTTCTTGTCGGCCCGGGAGGCATTAAAAATCTTGATCACCACTTCACTGTCAACACCGCTGAAACCCCTGGCGATGGCTTCGGCCATTTTACGTGTTCCGTCCCACATGCTGTCGTAGATAATCGTGATTTGGTTCTCCTGGTAGCTGGCAGCCCATTCCAGGTATTTGGTCACTATCTGGAGCGGATTGTCACGCCAGACAACGCCGTGACTGGTGCAGATCATGTCCAGAGGCAGATTCAAGCCGACAAACTCCTTGATTTTCCTGTCAACCAAGGTGCTGAAAGGCGTCAGGATATTTGCATAGTATTTGATGCACTCCTGGAATAGCTCGGCCTGGTCAACCAGGTCATTGAACAACCGCTCCGTCGCATAGTGCTGTCCAAAGGCGTCGCTACTGAAGAGAGTGTTGTCGCCGGTCAGGTAGCAGAACATACTGTCCGGCCAGTGCAGCATGGGCGCCTCGATGAAGATCAGTTCCTTTGAACCGATCTTCAGTCGGTCGCCGTTTTTGACGACCCTGAAGTTCCACTCCTGGTGGTAGTGACCCTTCAAGGACTTAACCGCATTGGCGGTGCAGAAGATCGGAGTATCGGGAATCAGGCGCATAAGCTCCGGCAAGGCACCGCTGTGATCGCTTTCGCCGTGATTTGCGATGATATAGTCAATTTTTTTGAGGTCGATTTCCTGTTGCAGGTTGTGCACAAACTCCTTGGCAAAGGGTGTCCAGACCGTCTCGATCAGCACGGTCTTTTCATCGCGGACCAGATAGGAGTTATAGGATGAACCCCTGTGGGTTGAATACTCTTCACCATGAAAGTGACGCAGTTCCCAATCCACCTTGCCTACCCAGGTTATCGATTTATTGATCGGAATACTCATGACAGGTTCTCCCCTTTTAGATCGCAAGTTCACTCATTTTTTTAAAAACTCAGGACGCAAAAGATCACGCTGGTATATCTGTCAGCTTTGCTTCACAGGCAGCCAGACGCTCCTTCAACGCCTTCTCTCTCATCCATCGTTCGGTCACATCGCGCATGATGGAAGCGCAGCCCTGCATGGCTCCCGCTTCGTCGCGCAGCAGCACCATGCTGAATTCAAGCGAAACTCGGCTGCCATCCCTGCGGACGCCGGGCGAGGAGAGCAGACCGGTTTTGTACTTTG
>JACAAY010000173.1 GCA_013377095.1 Desulfuromonadales bacterium | reverse complement strand
TTGAGAAACTTGCAAACGAGAAGAACCTGACCTATGCAGTTGCCGAGCAGGTCGTCATGGAATTGTTCAATGGAATGACTGATACTCTGATCTCCGGTGACAGGATTGAGATCAGGGGTTTCGGCAGCTTTGAGAATCGGGATTATGGCGGTCGTACCGGCAGGAATCCCAAGACCGGAGATGATGTCATCGTTGCTGCCAAAAAACGCCCCTTCTTCAAGGCGGGCAGGGATCTGAAGGAACGGATCATGGAGCATGGTTCGTAACGGATTGATCCGCATAGAAAGGTGAATGAGGGGTTCCCAGGTTGGAGCCCCTTTTTGTTGTGATGAGTTGGAGCGAGTAGTTGGTTTTATCCGGGAATGGTCTCGTGTGATGAACCGCCACCGATACCCTTGTGTATGCCGACCAGCCTGCCGTCGTCCTGACCCCTGGTATAGGCATCGGCATGAATGTAGCTTTTGCGGCTGCGGACCGTTCTCAGATTTCCGATTTCATTCATGGTCTGCCTGATCAGTCCCTCTTTTACCGGAACCAGAGCGCCGGATGTAATCGGTGTCTGGAATTTCTGAACTTTCAGGCGGGTCGTGATGGTTGATACCGCTCCCAGGTAGTAGGACTGGCGCATCAGTTCGCGGTGGCGCTTGGCAAGGGTCGGACTGACGTTGTTCTTCATGTAGTTGCCGCAGAGTCTTCTGACGGTCCGGTTCAGGTATTCAAAGGTATAGGCGGCAATCTGTACGTCTGCTCCCACACCGATGAAGGTCATGGTGCCGGTGGAGGGATAATGGACAGAGCGGCAGTCAAAGGCGCTGCTGACGCCGGCGCTGAGATGGCGCAGCCATTTCGGCAAGGTTTTGGAAAGGGTAGTTTCAACTTTGTCGGCTTTGTCCGGTGTAGGGGCTGCCTTTATGTCGGCCATGGCCAGATTGTGCTCCGACAGCAGCCGCTGGGCATGGCTGGCTGCCAGCGCGGCTTCATGTTCGTTGCTGGAGTTGGCCAGTGCCAGCAACTTCTTGATTTTCTCGATGATCGGGGGCTTGCTGTTCATGAAACAGGGGTCTCCTTTGGGGTGTCCGACTTTCGCACGATTTGATCGGTGCAATCAAGTCGAATCAGGTGAGAGCGGGTCTCAGTCCGTTTCTGCTCTTGCCCCATCGGCGCCCGGGGTGATTCGTTTAAACTCCATCCTCCTGTTATTGTCATATCATTAGAATGATTGACATCACTTCTCATGCCTGCCATTAGTTCTATTCAAACATTTCAATGATTCCATAGCAGTATTGTCACTTGATAGGGCACAGCAGGGGTAACCCTGTGTCGCAAAGCTACCATCCTCCAGCGGGGATAGAGGGGTTGTCGAAGTGGATGTATAGATTAATTTCCAGGGTAGGGGCCACGCTTTCGGTTTGATGATCGGAGAGCGTGGCTTTTTTTGTGCGCGCAGGGGGCGGTCTGCATAGGTGGTGTCACGTTAAGGGAAAGGGAACAATGGATAACAAGCCGAGAAAACCATGGATTGCCGGATTGTTGAGCTTATTTCAACCAGGTTTGGGGCAGATTTACAACGGTGAACCCGGCAAGGCCTGCATATTTTATGGGCTCTCCTTTCTGGCCTCTTTGGTGTTTTTCCTGGGCCTGCGTAGCGGGTTTTTGTTTTTTATCATGGCCGCCTATCTTGTTTTTATGTGTGTCTATTATGTGTCTGCTGTGGCCGATGCTGTCAGGGCGGCCAGGCGGTACGGGGGAGAGTATGCTCCCAAGCTTTACAACAGGGCTGTCGTGTACATTGGAGTCTATCTGCTGGTGGCAATAATGAATTTCTCCCTGGCATCGTTCATCAAGCCCAACTTCGTGCAGGCCTATAAGATTCCGGCCGCGAGTATGGAGCCGACGCTGATGATCGGTGATCACTTGTTGGTGGATCGGAGCGTTGCGGCGCGCAGTCCCAAGCGGGGAGATGTGGTCGTGTTTGCCTACCCTGAAGACCCTCGCAAGGATTTTGTCAAGCGGGTGGTTGCCGTGACCGGTGACCGGGTTGAGATCAGGAATAAGAAGCTTTTCGTGAATGGGAGCCAGTCGGTGGAACCTTATGCTGTGCACAATGAGGCGGACCTGATTCCTGCGGAAATGAATCCACGCGATACCATGGCGCCGCTGGTCGTGCCCGTCGATTCCTATTTCATGTTGGGGGATAACCGTGATCGCAGTTATGACAGCCGTTTCTGGGGTTTTGTCACGCGGGATAAGATAAAGGGGATAGCGAAGTGTCTGTATTGGTCCTGGGACAAGAAGGCAAATTCCGTGCGGTGGGACAGGATTGGTAGGGAAGTGAGGTAGAAGACTGGCCGAAGACTTGTTTTGGAAAAAGTCTTCTGCCTGGAAAATAGCTTTGGAACGGGCAGTTTTGATATTGTCATCGGAATTATTCCCCGTTAAATCGACTGTTCTTGGAAGCCGTTGGAAGAATTATTGAAGTAGGAAATATGGGCAGTGTCCCGCATTTTTCCTCGCATTTTTCCGTATGACGGGAAACTGTCATGTACGGTTCTGAGGGGGGAAAGGGGCCGAAAGGACCCTGACCTACCCGGTGTCGAAAACCGGCAAAGCCCGTATCACGCGGATCAAATTTGATAGAAGGCAGTGAACGAACTGGAGGGCGTATGAGTGTGGAGCCGAAACTAGCCGATTGGTTTAAGGAGCGTCCAGTGTGGTTGCAGGAAGCGGCCAAGCTGTTAATAGAAAAGGGAACTCCCGACCAGAAGGAACTCGATAACCTCGTCGAAGTCTGTCTGAAAAACATTCTCGGTAAACCAGACGCACAGTCAACATATTCATTTTGTTCAACTGTTTTTACGGGCACCACAGGGAAAGCGTTGCGCCTCAGCTCCATTGGAGATATCAAAGGCATAAACGCCCTCAGCCCAAAGAAACTTCTGACCTTCGGAAATGGGAACCTTGCCGTTGTCTATGGCCAGAATGGCTCTGGGAAATCCGGTTATGTCAGGATTCTCAAACATCTTTGCGGAGCCAGACAACCCGGCAAACTTCATCATGACGTATACGCTGCGCCCCCGGACAAACAATCTTGTTCAATCGTCTATGAACACGATGGCGTTTCGGTCACACATACGTGGGAAAACGAATCTGGTATTGTCGACGACTTGCGGACCGCCGTCGACGTTTTCGATACGCATTGCGGTCATGTTTACGTCAATGGCGAAAATGAGGTGACCTACGAGCCGGAAATGCTCATGTTCTTTTCAGAACCTATAATGATGTGTGAAAAGGTATCCAACGAAATCGATAACCGCATAGCCAAGCTCGTATCAAAGAAAGCTTCCCTGCCTTCCGAATACTCTCTTACAACCTCAGGGAAGTGGTATGCCCAAGTATCGGCGGCTACCACTGCCGATAAAATCGCAGCCAACTGCGAGTGGACCCCGACCAAGGAGAAGGAACTTGAAGGAATTTGCGGTCGTCTCGCGGAACAAGCACCTGCGGAAAAGGCGAGGCTGCTCCGGAAGCAAAATGAGTATCTTGAATCAATCATCCTGAAACTGCAGACCATCGTCGCTCAACTTTCCGAGGAGGGCTGCCAAGCCGTCCTTGGCTTAAGGAATGAGGCCAAACAGAAGGAGGAATTGGCAAGGGTAGCAGCTGAACAGCTATTTCAGAATACCCCTCTCCAGGGCATCGGTAGTGATGTGTGGGTACAGCTTTGGGCGCAGGCCCGTAAATACTCAGAAGAGGTTGCTTACGCAGAACAGCCCTTCCCGTTCGTTGGAGATGATGCTCTTTGCGTCCTCTGTCAGCAACCGCTCTCGGAGGTCGCCAAGAAACGCATTCAGTCATTCGAAGACTACGTTAAGGGGGAGATGCAGAAGGGTCGAACTTGCACAAAAAGCCTTCGACGACGTGCTTGCCGGAATAGAGGACATCCCTTCAGCAAAAGACCTCAAAACCTCTGCTGATGCTGCAGGGGTAAGTGATGAAGCTTATACTGCCTTGCAAGCTCTCTGCGACACCCTCAAAAGCAGAAAGGATGGGCTCAACGGTGGTACGCTTGCGCAATTGCCGGACATATCAACCTGGGTCACCAACGCAAAAGCGCTGGCTGATAGCAACTCCAAAACCGCAAAAGAATATGACGATGATGCTCAAAAGGATAACCGCGCAGAGTTAAATACAATGCGCCTGGAGCTGGAGGCGTCTAAATGGGTTTCCCAGCAGAAAACGACAATTGAAGAGGAGATAAAACGCCTCACAGCGCTTAATGTGTTGCAGGCTGCCAGCAAGCTAGCTAATACCAAGTCCCTCTCGCAGAAAAAAGGTGAATTCGCCGAGACCCTCATCACAGACGCATTCGTCCAACGTTTTAACGAGGAGCTGGCAAAAATGGACGCGGCTCACATTAACGTGGAGCTTGTAAAGACAAAAGTGACCAAAGGGCGGGTGCTTCACAGTCTCCGGTTGAAGGGCGCGAAAGGTGGGGCACTAAATGAGATTCTGAGCGAGGGGGAGTACCGTATCATTTCTTTAGCATCATTTCTTGCTGACGTGACAGGTAAGGCTCATTCCGCGCCTTTTGTTTTCGACGATCCAATCTCATCTCTTGACCAAATGTTTGAGGAGGCTGTAGTCCGTCGATTGGTGTCGCTCTCAAAGGACCGTCAGGTTATCGTATTCACCCATAGATTGTCCCTGTTGGGGTTAATTCAGGATTACGGCAAGGCAGCAGGATTCGAGCCGGAATTAATCTGTATCCGAAAGGAACATTGGGGTACCGGCGAACCCGGAGGCACTCCTTTATTTGCAAAGAAGCCGGCAAACGCCTTGAATGCTCTCCTTGGGGAGCGGCTTCCGCAGGCCCGTAAGCTCCTGGAAGAACATGGGCAGGAGGTGTACTCTCCGCTTGCAAAATCGCTTTGTAGTGACTTCAGGGTATTGCTGGAACGTATGATTGAGTTTGAACTTCTGGCTGATGTAGTACAGCGTTACCGCAGGGACGTCATGACGAAGGGCAAAATCGGGAGGCTCGCCCATATTGCCGAGGCAGACTGCAACTACTTCGACGACATGATGTCTAAATACTCACGTTATGAACATTCTCAGCCACTTGAGGCACCAGTACAGTTGCCCTCCCCGGACGATTTGAAAACAGACCTTGAGGGGTTGAAGAAATGGCGCGAGGACTTTGTGTCTCGCGCAGCGTAGGCAATATAAGGGTAAGACCGGGGAAACAAAAAAGAGACCGAGGGTGCCAAAGCTAAACATTTGACAGAAAAGCTAAATAAACGGCTAAAAATTCTAAGTCCCAATCGGATAGCCGGGGGTTTTTCTCCCCCGGCCTCCACACCACCTGGCATGCGGGTCCGCACCAGGCGGTTCCTAAAGAGGGGTCAATTGGGGTCGTGTTTAAACATCGTCCGGCTGGTTAAAATATTTGTTGAAGCTTATCCCGCAGCATAAATAGTTGTTTTTACATCCACTTTCCAATTCATCCAAGGCAATTCCATGACTACACTCATACCAAGCATTACCACATGCAAATTCGACTCATCCGTCGAAGGACGTTTTGCCCGCCTGCTGGAAGCAAAGCTGGAGGACGATTATCTCTGCTGGTACAACGTCCCAATCGGGCCTGGCCGGCTCCATCCGGATTTTATCATTCTTCACCCTCAGCGGGGGCTCCGGGGGGCTTCGGGGGGCTCCGGGGTCAGGTTTGGCTTTCGGACATTCTACCAAATACATAAGGATGGCGTGTCAATTCCGTTCAAATTCTAACGTGCTATAAATATCTATGACTTCTCTCACCACCTCAATCAAACACTTTGCCTCCCTCAACCGTGCCCCCGGCCCAACATGGACCGACGCCACCAAGCGCAAAGCCCCGCACAAATCGATTCTGCTGCTGGCGGTGCTGGACCTGGTGCACCGCGGCGTAATCACTACCCCTTTCATCTCCATCACCGGCGATCTGGTCGAGCTGAACGAACTGTTCAACCTCTACTGGCGGCGAATCATCCCCCTCGGCCAGACCAGCAGCATCGCCTTTCCCTTCTCCCGTCTTGACCGCGAACCGTTCTGGGAACTTGTCCCGCAGCCAGGCAAGGTCATCACCCCGGCGATCATCAACAACACATCGTCCGTCACCTACCTGCGCAAGTACACCTTGGGCGCAAAGCTGGATGAGGGATTGTTCCAAATCATGCAGAGCGGGGAGGGGAGGGAGGCGCTGCGGGAAGCGCTGCTGCAATCCTGCTTTTCTGTGGAGGCTGCGGCTCTGCTGCGGGAACAGTCGGCCATTAATCGCGAGGCGTTCGACTACAGTCGAATACTGGAGGAAAATGCCCACATGCCGCTGGTGAAGGAGATCGTGGAGACGGACGACTACCGTCCGGCAGCCCGCGACCAGGGCTTCCGCCGGATCGTGGTCAGCACCTATGACCACCGCTGCGCCCTGTGCG
>JACAAY010000172.1 GCA_013377095.1 Desulfuromonadales bacterium | reverse complement strand
GTGGTATCTTTTTTGTGCCTGATATGGTCCATGCTTAGTGACTGGCCCGGTCCCCCTTAAACCGGGGTACTTCCAAACTGAGGATGGTCACCAGAACGAGGTGGAACCTGCGCACCAGCGTTCAAGGCTCCAAAAAAACCGGCTTGGGGGCATGTCCAATCAGTCGGCTAGATGTAAATAAGGCCTCCAGTATATACTGGGGGCCTTTTTGCGGATTACATTTCAGATTTCAATCTTCAGCCCTGGCAGCATCCAAAGCCATAGTGCTTGACAGGTTGTGTTCCACCGGCGCTAAAAACGGTTTCATTTTCGGACGGATCGACGCTGGGGTTTCTTTTTGTCAAACCTGATCCAATAGGTGGATTCAGGAGCATAGCAGCTGTCTTCAAGATCCAGCGCCTTATCCTGCATGTAGACCTGAGCATCGCAGATAGCCTGATTGTAAACAGACGGTCCGATTTCTTCCAGGCAGAATTGCAGAAAAAGTGAGGACTGCAGGTCACCAATATCGGTTTCAAGGTTTTCAGCTACATAGCGTTTGATTGATGCGATGAGTCTCTTTTCAACATCCTTTGTGAGCTTGATGTCCATGACAGTCCTTACCTGCTTTTCGGTAGCCTCACTGAATAGGGCATATTTTCCGATCAGAAGATGATGTAGGTGCGCCCGTTTATATCATGTTGCTGCAATCCGGGCGGCCAGCTTTGTCAGACGCTTATTCGACTTTCAGATCTTGACCGCCATGGCCAGGGCCATGAACTGACCGTTAATCGTCACCGAGAATAGACCATTTTGAGGACTGAGCCTATTCAAAATAGTGGGCTCAGTCAAGCAGAGCACCGAAAAGAACACGTATCCCTTAGACAATATCTTCATTCCTAAAACGCTTGAACAGCAGTGCGCCAAGAATAAGGCAGTAAAGCAGGACATTGATGAGTGGATAGATTGCGGCGAAATCATGGAATGATTCGCTCTCAATCAACGAAGATGCCAACTGTTGAACACCTAAGAGCTTTGGCCACAAATAATAAACAACTTTCCACCATGTCAGGTCTGACTGTGGATGGGCGCCCGATTGCTGCATCATCGCCTGCGCCATCTGACTGTGGCTGGCAACGGCTATGCCATCGGCCACAAAGCCAACGACACCGATACCCAGAACACACAGAAAAGCCATAATATCTGGCATCAGGAGCGACAAAAAAAGCACCGCAATAACCACAAAAAGCAGGTTGATAGAACAGAGCAGTGAGGCAACAAGATATTCCGGCATGAAAATCTGCAAATTGATGGATGTAATCAAGAACACAATGCTATGCAAGATGAACATGAATAGTACCGATACGCCCCATAATCCAATGACCTTTCCCATAACATACTGCCAGCGGGCTATTGGTTTGGACAACACACACGATTGCACCCCCTCGTTCCGGTCGTACCTGAATATTCGCATCGAAAGTAAGGCCGCTATGACCATCACGCCAGCACCAATGATGTGGAAGGTCGCTTTCGATAAAGTTCTGACAATGGTTCCGGCATTAAGAGAATGTCCGTTCACCATGTAATTGCCCTGATAACAACCACGAATAAGAAATACGCAGATGGCGCAGATAACGAACATGATGACGAAACTTTTATGCCGCACTTCATCGATAAGCGTATATTTAGTAATCCTTGTAATGGGGGAAAGCGTTTTAAAAGATTCCATGTCAACCTCTCACAAGTTTTACAAACACATCTTCTAGCGTTTCACCATCCTTGACAATGGCGGAAATCGAGTCTTTCACCAAAAGCTTTCCACGGTTGATTATAGCCGCGGTATCGCAAATTTTTTCGACTTCCGACAGCAGGTGTGAATTTAAAAAAATTGTCATGCCTTGACCTTTCAGCGACTCTAAGAGCTGGCGTAATTCCCTGATACCGATGGGGTCCAAACCGGCAGTGGGCTCATCTAAAATCAACAGTTTTGGGTCTCCCATGAGTGCAGCGCCTAATCCGAACCGTTGAATCATGCCCTTGGAATATGTGCCGACCTTTGCAGATTCCCTGCCTTGCATTCCGACCATCTCGACAATGCGCCGGCATTGATCTGTAACCTCGGACCGGTTTATATTCAATAATTCAGCACAACGCAGGAGGTAGTGCCACCCTGAAAGGTATGATGGGATATGGTGGTTTTCGGCAAGATAACCGATTGATGTTCGGCATTCTGCATGTGTGCTTGGGATGCCATGTAATGACAAGCTTCCCGCTGTCGGTCGTGTAAAATCGAGCAGCATCTTAACGATTGTCGTCTTTCCGGCACCATTGGGACCCAGCAGAGCAAATGACTCACCTGACTTGACAGAGAAGGATACATCGTCAACAGCCGTAAGCGATTCGTATCGTTTGGTAACGTTTTTCAATTCAATCATATATTGGACTCTCTTTGGATTTCTGGAGAGACATACTACCAACTCCTGTGTGTGAGAATAAGTCTGTAATAAATGTAAGTACGCAAACAGGCGCCACGAATCTGGATACTGTCTATTCGTTTGGGGCCAATTCTTGTGGTATGTGCGATTCGCAGGGTATCCTGGTCTGGCACAACCCGCATGGGGTAGCACCGGTACGGTACGTCTCGGTGGCATAGGGAGTGGTTACCTCTCGGATGTAGCGATGGCATGCTGTTTTGTTGTGACCGTCTGCGGTAGTGATTGCGCCTGTGGGACAGCGTAGGACACAGGCGCCACAGCTGCCTTTGGCATACCACAGGCACCAGGCTTGGTGGTCGTCATTATAGGGACGAGTAGTGATGGGTAAATCCATGCGAGTAATAACTGAGCCGAAGCGTACCGCCTTGCCCCAACGCGTGATCAGGCCATCGGAGAGGCCAAACGTTCCCAACCCGGCAACGAAGGCGGTGTGACGCTCCGACCAGTTTGAAGCGAGACCAAATTGCTCGGATTGTCGGTAGTCAAAGCCGGGGAGACGCTCGGGGGCGACAGCAGGGAACCCACTTTCCGTAAGTATTGATGCAAGATGCAGGCGAAGTTCACAATTGAATTGTTCTCCATAAAAACGTGAGCGTGCCCATCGTTCGGATGGCATTGACGTTTCTTTACGCTGATCGGTACGGGTAGCCAGAGTTTGTGGCAAAACGTAGCTAATCACCCGTAACTCGCGAGCGGACACGGAGATATCGGGAAAAGCAAGAGTAAAGGCCTCTTGCGGTGTCCAGTAAAAAGCACCTGTCATCATCTTTATGTGGGCAAAAAGCGGATCGTCTCCCGCAGCAATGGCGACATGGGGTTCATCCCAGGCCTTTTCACCATTCACAAGATGCAGATCATTGCTCGGGGAGCATTCCCAGAAATTGCGGATGATTGTTTCCACCCAGGCGAGTGAAGTCTTTCTGCCGATATTCATTTCAAATCTCCAGCGGATTGCATTTACTATTCTTGCTAAAAGACGTTATTCGCAGGCATATCAGTCTATACGATGAATCTGAGCTGTTTCTCGTTGGGCTGTCCGCGCATAATGCACCGCCGGTTTTCCGAATACCATGACGTAGCCAATTGTGTGGTCCTCCGGTACACCCAAACGACTGCGGAACTCAGGCATCAAGTCACAGATAGCCCATTTGACCAGGCCATCCCACACAGTGCCAACACCAAGAGTCTGGGCAAACAACTCGAACGTAGTCATGGCTATCAAGCAGTCCTGAAGCGGGGTTGCAGTGCCTGAGGGAGCTGAAATCATGAGAAGATGCGGGGCACCACGAAAGAGGATGTCGATACCGTTGTCTTCCCACGCCCTATACATATCGGCAAAGAACTCCCGGCCTTTTGGAAGTGATTTCTCCCGAATAATACGTCCAAGCCCGTTCATCACCTCTTCGCGCAGTTTTGCCAATGTATCACGGTCGTCAACAACGGTAAAACGAAGCTGACGGTCATTTCTACCGGTTGGCGCATGAGAAGTCACTTCCAGTAATCGCTGCATCACTTCCGGTTCCAGATTCTCAGGTTTGTATTGTCTGACTGCACGACGCCCCTTGATCAGAAGCTCCATTTGCAGAGCATCTGGTAGATTATCTGACAACGGCAGGCTCTTTTCCGGGTCGAGACCGAAAATGGAAATTGAACCAGTTGGACAAACAGTAAAGCAGTGCTGGCATCTGTAGCAGCTAGCTTCTTTTTCCGGGACAATAAAGGGACCGTCTTCGCCCATGGAGATGATTGTCGCCAGACAATCGGCGATACACTGGCCGCACTTTGTACACGTCTGATGGTTTACTTTGAAATCGAGCATACATAATTCCTTTTGATATGAGGTTACGGAAAACTCTGGCCTGTGGGGCGAACCATAATTTCATTGATATTCCCTTGAGCAGTTATTTCCCCAACCAACTTTTCCAGTCGGTCTTTGCGCCGGGCGTTCGTCACCACAGCAGCGCCTGCTCGAGCCAATGTAATAGCGGTGGCGTATCCAATACCGGAACTGGCACCGGTTACTATCGCCGTTTTACCTGTAAGGGGCTTGTCCATATATAATCCTCCTTTTGAATGACTTACCATTTTCCCCAGTGAATTTTATCTTTTTGGTATTTGTCCTTCGGCTTGTCTTCACCAGTGGGGACACCGACCAAGATGACGTTCAACGGAATGACACTGAATGGTATACCAAGTACCGTGCGCACATGTTTCATTTTATCTTCATACGGATATGAAGCGATCCAATGCCCGCCCAGTCCCATGGCCTCAATAGCTAACAGAATGTTTTCACTTGCCAGCGCTGCGTCGATAATTGCGAAATCTTTGCTCTGCATGTGGGCTTGCTCCGGTGCCGCACAGACAATAATGACAGCTCCAGCCCTGTCTATACCTCGCGCGTTCGGCAGTCCTGCTGCCAGGGCATCCAATTTCTTTCTATCCGTTACTACGACAAACGACCACGGCTGCTTGTTGACTGCCGTTGGCGCCGCCATCCCGGCCCGTATGATTTTATCTAGATTTTCTGTGCTGACAGTCGCACCACTGAAAGATTTCACGCTCTTCCTGGAATGAATAACAGAAAACGTATCGTTCGGTATTTCAGCCACTTTGGCTGAAACAGACCCCGCCAACAACAAGCTAGCCATACAGCAAATATACATAATTCTCATGTTTCAAACCTCCAGTACTTGTCATTCACGTGCGAATTTTTCTTGAATATCTTGAGTTGATTCAAGACGTCTCGTCTAAAAATATGTGTTGGCCGGGTATGTCAGGCGTTCGGTTCTACTTGAACAACTTTTTTATGCATTTCAATAGTCAGCGTTTCAATGCGCTGACTTAACTCTTTAACGATCTCAGTCAACTGCGTGTTCTGCTGGAGTAGCTCCATTAACTGCACTGATTGCTGTGCAGCCAGGGTTTGACGCTGTTCAGCCGCCAAAGCAAGGGCTTCCCGATGTTGTGCGTCGGCATCAGCATGCGCCTTATCGCGGTCAGCCTGGCGTGTCTGGGCAAGTAGGATCAGTGGTGCGGCGTAGGCTGCCTGGAGGCTGAATGCTAGATTGAGCAGGATAAACGGGTAGACATCGAACGTGGTGTATCCAGCGACGTTGAGCCCGATCCAGATGGCAACTATCACCGTCTGTGCAACGAGAAAAACCGGTGTCCCGAAAAAACGGGCAAAAGCTTCAGCTTTCAGGGCAAACCAGTCATTTCCGAAAACTGGGCCAAGATGAACATGCGGAAGATGAAACCGGAAGTAATCATCCGGTGCATGTGAGACCGGAATCGTATTCGATGTTTTTGAGTCTGTTTTCATATCATCTCCCTTATTACTGTTAATCGGAGAAGGTGACCCGCTGCACCGAACCGGAGAGGCGTTCAATGGGGGGGTCTGATGAGTGCGGTGCTTTCATGGGTTGGCTGGTTGGCAGGGGACAATCATGTGCGACAGCATTTATGTGTGCAGGATCATTCCGCGCCCAGCTTTTTTTCGAGCCTCTCGACGACCTCGGCGGCGGTGCCTTCCAGATCATCCCCATACACGGTGAAATACAGGTACTGTCCCGAATGGTGGGACCAATCCAGGTTTTCGACGCGAAGTGGCTCAAGCAGGGATTCTATCTTCTCGTAGGAGATAAAGGGGTCGCCGTCAGGCCACTTCCTGTCGAGCCTGGCCTGTTGTGCGTTCGACAGGGGTATCCGATAGGTTATGGAATAGACTTCAGCCTTCATTACGGCTTGATGTAGGCATTCAGCCCGATGGTGATTGGCTTGCCATCTACTTCAGCGGTTGTAACGACATTCCCTCGTGTGCTGGCAATCACCAGGGTTTTGCGGGATGCCGATGGCGTCGGTTTTTCCAGGTCAATTTCAATGCAGAGCTTGTTGCCCTTGATTTCAACGGTCATTGCCATGAGGTCGGTTTCCCTTTGATCAGCTATTGATTGCCTGCCTGAGCAGTGCGCTCGGTTTGAAGGTAACGATGCGCCGGCTTGAGATGATAATCGTCTCTCCGGTCTGCGGGTTGCGTCCGCGGCGATCATGCTTCTGTTTTAC
>JACAAY010000171.1 GCA_013377095.1 Desulfuromonadales bacterium | reverse complement strand
GGCAAAGGCTTGCTGCGCATCAGAGAGATTTCCCGATTGCAGAGCTTTTCCAAGTGTCTGAATATCCTGTCTGGCTTGAGTATAGGGGTTAGTTTGATAAGAACTATTTGCGGAAGAAACACCTGAAACGGACATAGAAAGAGTCTCCTTTCAAATATAAATAAAAGATTCTGGGGTGGATACCTCAGTCGGTCAGTATCCACAAGCTTCCCCAAGGGGGGCCGGCCTGACATGCTGATGAGCCTGCATTATTGATTGTCAGAGCTATGCTGTTGTCGTTGTGGTGGATTGACTCGGTGAAATTCCGCTCAGTGCCGTTGACAGGAGATTTGAAGCGGTCTGCGATGTCCCTTGTAAACCGGTACTCTGGACCGACTTGTCAGCATGGGCGTGGCTATGGTGTCGGTGATGATGCCCTTGCGCTTGATTGGTGCTTTGAAGAGCCTGTTGTAATTGAGCGAAATCCTGCTGCGCATTCTGCAGATTTCCCGATTGCAGATCAGTGCCGAGACTTTGGAGAATCTGGCTGAATTGACTGGTGCTCTGGGTTCCTTGAGAGTTGGCGGAATTCCGAGTTGAAGAGGTTGTGTTGCTTGTCTGTTTCAATGCCTGATACAGAGGGTTGCATGAAGTAATGGTTGAGACGTTCATTTTATCTCCTTTCTGAATTGCTGAAAATATTGACTTCTCATTCAACACATGACGGTGTTCATCGAGAAAAGGTTACAAAAAATTATCTGCAGTGAAAAACACCTGCAAGGATATGAAAAGAAAAACAATGCTTCTTAAAGTGGCAGGTTCTCGAGTGATGACAAAATCGTTTTTACCTTTGAAATAACTGTAACTTATTTTGCATTTCCCGCGTCTTCATAGTAATCGCATGCACTCCTGTTGTAATCCTTCAGTATGGCATGATCTGCATATGTTGCGTCTTATAACTAACATACTGAGATTACAGAGTTTGGGATGCCTATTTTGAATTAATAAGCTGATTATGGGTTATTGTTATTAAATGAATGTCATCGATAGCGAATCATCTGACGACTATCTCATCCAGGAGATACGCGCCGGAAATAGCGAGGCTTTCGGTCATCTTGTGCGCAGACATAAGCGAAAAGTCTTTGCGCTGGCTGCACGCTTTGCCCGGGATGCTGACGATTTGGACGATATTTGCCAGGATGTTTTCATAAAAATATATGAAAACCTGGATAACTTTCGTGCAGATGCTCCATTCGAGCACTGGCTGTCGCGCGTCACCACCAGAACCTGTTACGATGCGCTACGTAGTCGAAAGAGGGAAATGGGAAACGTATCCATTGATAGTTTCCACAATCTGCTGAAGGACACTTCTTATGAAACACTTCAGGCTGCCGAAGAAGCGCGGAATATCCTGAAATGGGGACTTGACCAGTTACGGCCTGAAGAACGTCTGGTTATAACTCTTCTGGAGCTTGAGGAAAACACTATCAAGGAAATTGCTGATATGACCGGATGGAGTCAGCCGAACGTCAAGATACGGGCTTTCAGAGCCCGGCAAAAACTGAAACAGGTCCTGGAGAAACAGTATGAAAGATAACTATGATGTATTGCTGGACAAACTGTTTTTAGCGGAACGTTTGAATAAGCTGGATACGAGTGTCATCGAGTCCCACTTTGAAACGCGCCTCCTGGCCAGAATTCAGGAACAGCGGGGTAACAGAACATCCTGGCTCGACTGGACGTGGCGCCTTATTCCGTGGTTTGCAACAATTGTCATCATCGTTGGAATCGGTAGCGCGGTTTACGACCCGATGCGTTCCAGTGATCTATTTTCACCAATTACAAATGGCTACGAAGAATATCAGACCGTAAGTTTGCTGGTTGGGGGTTGACATGAAAAATGGCAAGGCAATCATTGGCGTGGTGCTGGTCTTCATACTCGGTATTCTGTGCGGTATCCTCTCAACACACCTGATGTATACTTCCAGGATTGAATCGATCATCAGCGGCAAGCCTCAATTCAAGGAAGAGCATCTCGTCAGCCGCCTTGATCGAAAGCTGGATTTGAACAAGCAGCAGGAGGAGCAGGTCAGGACAATCGTTCATGAAACCCACGAACAGATACAAGCGCTACGTAGCCAACTCCACCCCCAAACAGAGGCCATTATCGAGAAGAGCCAGGCGAAGATTAGAGTAATTCTAACGCCTGATCAGCAGAAAAAATTCGAGCAGATCATTGCCGAGCGTAAGGAAAGGGCTCGAAGAAAAGGGCTTTAGAATTGTCTGAAATAGCCCAGAACATACACATGAAAAAAGTACTTGAAAATTTTGGGAGACTACCTGATTGATCAAAGCTGATGGGCTGTCTGCCTTAAAGCCTTTTTTTAGGCGTTGCTGACTTCAATACCGGTGATATTTGAGTTAGTCGCGACCGCGTGGGAGTTGATCCAGGCTATGAATTGACCCACCTGTAAAAATCCGTGCGGAAATTTGAATTAAAAGTGGACATCAATAGAAGGTGTGACCAGTGTGGGGAATTCTTAAAATCGCCTACAAACTGTTGGTGAACGACAAGGGGAAATTCGCTGCCCTGCTTGTCGGCATCACCTTTGCGGTCTTTCTGATGGTAATGATGACCTCGATGTTCTCCGGCATCCTCCGCCGTTCCTCCGCCACCGTCCTCAACGTAGGGGCCAAGATCTGGGTGATGGATCCCGCAGTAAACTCACCGGCGAACTCCATCCCGCTGCCCGATTACGTCCTGGACGCTGTTCGGAGTATCAGCGGTGTCAAATATGCCGTTCCGCTCTATTCCAGCGGTGCGCTCGTGAAGTTGCGCAGCGGCATCTATCAATCGGTGACAATCATCGGGCTCGATGACGCCAGCCTGTACGGACGCCCAGCGCTTATTGAGGGACAGATCGAGGATATCTATGCGGATAACTCTTTTATAGTAGTCAAGGACTCGGAATTCCCCAAGCTCGGTAATCCACGGGTCGGTACGGAATTCGAACTGAACGATCACCGCGGAGTCATCGTCGGTATCGCACGACCCGCCATCGGAAGCCTTTTTGGCGTCCCGACCCTCTACACAACCTATAACAGGGCACTCCAATACATACCTTCTACAAGATTCACCACCGCTTTCATTCTGATCGAACCAAAGAGCAACGATGCCGTACCATACATCAAGGCGCAGGTTAAGTCGCTTGGCTATGAGGCGTTAACCAAGGACGAATTCATCGAGAAAACATCCAATTTCTATAAGTACCAGACCGGCATTGGAACCAACGTCCTGATCATGACGGTGATAAGTTTTATTGTCGGACTTTCCATCTCCGGGCAGACCTTCTATACCTTCATCCTGGAGAACCTGGAAAGGTTCGGTGCCTTAAAGGCGATCGGAGCAAAGGGGAAGGAACTGATCTGCATGATCCTGTTCCAGGCAACTTTCACCGCTCTTACTGGCTATGGCCTCGGCCTCGGACTCGCTTCCCTGCTGATCACTGTTGCACGACTCAGGCTGCCGAGTTACGCGGCAATGACAACGTACACGGATATTGGTTTAGCCTTTGTCATGGTTCTAATAATTGCCGCTATCTCAAGCTACATCGGGGTCAGAAAAGTGCTCAGGATCGAGCCGTTCGACATTTTCCGGGGGTAATATGGCTGAACTGGCTCTGCAGGCAACGGAACTGGTCAAATGGTTCGGCGAGGGAGACGCTAAAACAATCGCCGTGCAAGGGGTGAGCTTTGACGCCTTTTTCGGGGAAATGCTCTTTATCGAGGGTCCGTCAGGAAGCGGAAAAACCACTCTGTTAAGTATGATCTCGGGAATTCTCAAGCCGAATTCAGGTACGGTTCTGGTGGAAAACAGGGATATCTGGAACATGACAAGCGACCAGCTCGCCGATTTTAGATTGAACAAAGTGGGATTCGTGTTCCAGGATTTCCATCTCTTTCCGCGCCTGACCACGGTCGAAAATGTGGCCATTCCCCTCATTCTAAAAAAGCTCGACTGGAACGATTCCATACTCGAAGCCATGAAGTACCTTGAAATTGTCGGAATAAAGGATCGTGCACATCTTCCTCCGGTCAAATTGAGCGGAGGAGAGCAGCAGAGGGTGGCCATTGCGCGGGCCATTGCCAGCCGTCCCGATATCCTGATCTTTGACGAACCGACCGCTTCCCTGGATGGGGACACCGGCAGGAGAATCATCGATTTCGTCAAAAAAAACATCCTCAACGACAAGCGCTGTATCATTGTTGTTACCCACGACAGCAGGATCTTCGAATACGCCGACAGAATAATGAAAATGGAGGATGGCAGGATCGTCAGCTTTGAACAAGGGGGAGAGCATGAGAACTAAGGTCATATTCGTCCTTGCAATCATCGGACTGGTGGCCGGTCTGGTGAGCGCCTACCTGTTCGGTATAGAGAAAAAGCCCCAGACTCCTGCATTCAACCCGGCCTCCAATCCTTACGGTAAGGGAATCTACGCCAACGGCATCATCGAAAGCTATCAGTTAAACGGCGAGAACATCAACATCTACCCGGAAGTAGCAGGAACTATTACCAGAATCCTTGTCAGCGAGGGGCAAAACGTGCGTAAGGGAATGTCGCTCGTCATAATCGACGATTCCGTTCAGAGGGCAATAGTTGCGCAGCAGAAGTCCCAGGCCGAAGCAGCGCATGCGGTTCTTCAGGAACTCAGGGCCCAGCCGCGAAAGGAAACGCTCGCGGTCGCCATGGCCCAGGTGGAATATGCCAGTGCTGGTCTGAAAAGCGCCCAAGACCAATTGGACAAACAGCGCAAAGCATATCAACTCGATCCCGGATCGGTGAGCAGAGACACTCTGGACAACGCGGAGAATGCCGTCAAGGTGGCAAAAACCAATTTTGAAGTCGTCCGGAAGCAGTACGAACTCACTAAGGCTGGTGCCTGGATCTACGATATCCGCAACCAGGAAAACCAGTATGAGGCATCAACGAAGGCGTATATGGCATCAGGCGCACTCCTGGACAAGTATATAATCAAAGCGCCTGCCGATGGGGTGATCCTCTCCATAAACACCGCTGTTGGTAGCTATATATCGGCACAGGGCTCCTATGACACCTATGCCCAGGGACTTGCCCCGGTGCTTGTCATGGGAGGAGCTGAGAAGTATCTGGGTGTCAGATGTTATATCGATGAGATTCTCGTGCACAGATTGCCGCAGCCGGCGAAAATCTCGGCGAAAATGTTTATCCGCGGCACAGATATCAATATTCCGCTGGAGTTTGTCCGGATCCAGCCCTATGTATCGCCGAAAATCCAGTTGTCGAACCAGAGGACCGAACGGGTTGATGTGAGGGTTCTGCCGGTGTTGTTCCGGTTTGGGAAACCGAAAAACGTTACGCTTTATCCCGGTCAGTTGGTGGATGTGTATGTTGGCGAGAAGTGACAACGTTCTTTTTTAATCCGATAAAAGGTAACAGCATGAAAAAAGTGGCGATGCCCTCGTTAATACTAATTGTAATTCTTATGCTCACCTATTCTGCCTACGGCGGAAGATATGATGCAACCAATGGGAATATTTATGAAAAAATGGCGATTTTCTCACTAATTTCTTTTGCGGTTTTTTCCATATTTCTTGTTGCATTCGGCGGAGGTAAACAAAGAAACAATCGGTCGCCAGGCAAGCCTGATCTCATTCAACATGGTGCCACATATCCGTTGTCAATAACAGACCTCACCAACTATCCGGTTTATGTCTGGGATTACCGTTCTTCATTCCACAAAATCGTCTTTCGTCCTGATGGGGTGTTCTTAAACTCATCGAGCGTCTCGACAGATGGATTGGATCCGACGGTAACAGCTGCGGGAACCTGGACATTGATGCCAAACTGCAAAGTCCAAGTCACGCTTGACTCTGCCGGTATATCCATATACACCCGCATTTCCAAGGATGGCTCTGCAGCGCTGATAAAACCCGAATCAGGACCTGTTGAAGCGTGGTACTTCGGATCCGGTGGTCTTGCTAATATACAAATTTCGATCTTTGGCTATTCCGCATTGGTTCCCGCAACAATGAAATTTACGACTGATTTCGTCAACGGCAAAACCTTCTACTGGGCCACCTATCCGTGCATGGTGGTAACGATCTCAGGGGAGGTTACGGTCAATCACGAGACAACCCATGGTGTTATCACGTTCAATGAGAATGGACTCTGGGAGAAATCCGTTAACAACAAGATCGGCTCCATGCCGGACTACACTCCATCCAGCACGGGAGTTTGGTCGGTTGACAACGGTTCCGGTGTGTTAACAATGACAGTTTTAGGATTTACAACCACTGCTCAAATACTGACCCAGGAATCAGAAAATAATGGAATACTGGTAAGTACCACGGCCGGGAACAGGATTTGGTTCTCCGATTCGGCGAATGCCCCTGATAAACTTGCAGCGTACATCTCAGAAGCTCATAGACTCGTCCCGGAATTTTAAAATCATATTGGTGGTACACTTCAATTCATATCAGTGCAGCAGCCGAAGTTCATGGAGAGTCCTATGAAAAAATTTCTG
>JACAAY010000170.1 GCA_013377095.1 Desulfuromonadales bacterium | reverse complement strand
CATATTCTGAGAATTTTACACCGGTTTTCGATCGGTTATTGTGGGAACTAACACACACAATAAGCAACACTACGATAGGCAGCAACGGAGGTTATGGCTCCGCCTGGAGAATACCGGCAGCACAGTGACCTTCAGCAGCAATACAATCGGCAGCAACATATCGGGTTCTATGTATGTTTCATCCAACAGTTCCGGGGTGACCACTGCTTTTGTCGGTAAAAAAACGATGGATTGTTTTGTTCTGAAAACCATTGATATCGAATTCATCTTTTTCCGGTGTAATCAGCAGGTTTACATCCTGTTACACGAAGAAGCTGAAGCCTTTATAGGTTCGTTTGCCACTGGCAAAGGTCTTGGAAACCTTTTCAATTTTACTGATGCCTCGATTGAAGTCATCAAAGAATGAGATAAATTCCAGGTAACGCCGATTCGCCGCTTTGAACAGTCTTGATAAAGTAACAGACTTTAGATACCTTTCTTCATGGCCTAACCCCAACTTTCATGTAACTAAGTGCAAAGTAGCGTCCCACTAGCCTTTTAACATGCTGCAATTATGAATTGGCCATTCGAAACGTTCATAATCGAGAAGACACAGAAAAATGGGCTATAATTTGAAACATTTTGTCCCAATAGAACCCTATTATGATTTAATCCTCGCAAATACAGTCATGGCGTAGACTCAGTATTGTATCATTTAAAGCCACTTTAATTGGGACGCTGATGTTAGAATTCTCGGCTATCATTCTGAAATCAATTAAGATTTCAAAATTTAATACTTCGTTAGCTCAATGTTGGGGTTCTCCCTAGCAGAGATGATGTGGAGGCCGCTATGAACTTGTGTAGAAGCGCAAAAATATTGATGACTATCGGATTTCTTTTACTTTTTTGTGCTATTGAGGCATTAGCAACAACCTATTCAATCACCGACCTTGGCACTCTGTACGGCGGAGAATCCAGTTTTGGTTATTGGGTCAACAACGCCGGACAAGTAACGGGCTACGCCAATACCTCCAATGTGACGGTTTTGCGAGCGTTTCTGTACAGCGGGAGCGCGATGAACGCTCTCGGCACACTGGGCGGTACGACAAGCTGGGGCAGAGGGATCAATGACAGCGCTCAGATAACGGGATATTCAAATCTTGGTAATGGAGTTGGCCCTCATGCGTTTATTTACAACGGGATCACGATGACCGACCTCGGCACGCTGGGCGGCGTGGATAGCTATGGTTACGGGATCAACAATGCCGGTCAGATTACCGGCTTTTCCCGCGTCAGCAACGGGAACACGCACGCGTTTCTTTACAGCTGGGGGGCATTGATCGACCTTGGTCTCTTGGATTCTGAGTATGTCACGGTAGGCAACAGTTTCGGTTATGGAATCAATAACATCGGTGAGGTGACCGGGGAATCAGATCACTTTGGAGTGACGCCACATGCTTTTGTATACAGCGGAGGGAAAATGACCGACCTCGGCACCCTGGGCGGTAAGTATAACGATCAGAGTTCCGGTAATGGGATCAACAACGTTGGCCAGATTACAGGCTCGTCCACCAACGGTAATGGCAATACGCACGCGTTTATATACAGCAGTGGCACGATGACCGACCTCGGCACCCTGGGTGGCACCTATAGCTACGGTGACAGTATCAACAACGCAGGTCAGGTTGTGGGCTCTTCCACCCTCTCCAATGGGAATATGCATGCTTTC
Organism: Desulfuromonadales bacterium; assembly: GCA_013377095.1. GTDB lineage: Bacteria > Desulfobacterota > Desulfuromonadia > Geobacterales > Pseudopelobacteraceae > Pseudopelobacter. Next base: position 4,848 of record JACAAY010000170.1, on the reverse strand, counting down.
GTTTACACCAGTGGAAAGATGTACGACCTGAACAACCTGATTCCCGTCGGTTCTGGATGGAATCTTGAGTCAGCCCTTGGCATTAACGATTTGGGGCAGATTACCGGTTATGGTTATACAAACAACGGCCAGGACGAACACGCCTACCTCTTGACACCAGATACTCCTGTAGCTGTGCTCAGTGTAAGGCTGATGCGAAGCGGTAAACCTGTCGGCTTTTATGCAAAGATCATGGATGCCTATGATGTTGCGGTTAACGGCGATATTATCATGTTGCAGAATGTACTTTTAACGGAAAATCTGGTTTTTCCTTCTGACACTTCTGTATCTGTCAATGGTGGATATGACTCTGCATTTGCGTCAGAGTCATATATGACTACTCTAAAAGGGAGTCTGACCATCAAATATGGTGATGTGACCTTGAAGAATCTGATAATAAAATAGAAAAGAGACGTGGATCACTCTCCTTAACTGTCACAGCAACCGTAGTCGATCCGACCCACATCACTGCGCTTGCGGCAACAGGGGCAGTGGCGGATAATCGGGCTGATCTGGGTGAATTCATACGTGAAGACGGTAAACCTCGGTACTGAGCTCTTTTGTCATTATTGCCTAATTTTAGCAAACGGCCGCTAAAATCGTGAATCAATAACTCCGCCCCCGGAATGGACTACTTTCCATATTGTAATACATTCATAAAACACCTATCATCTCCTAATTTGCAAATGCAAGTCCTGTCATGGAGTTGGAGCTTGCAATTGGGTTTGGTGAACCCATACCTGTGAACCGGCGTCGAAGTCAGACCTACTATCGGCGTCCTGATTGACCCACCTGTAAATTGATACTGTTGAAAAAACATTATGATAAATGTGAACGGGTCATAGTTTGGCGTCTTTGGATCACGGTAGGAATGTCCCTCTCGGAGCACCCCCCGCACAGATCCCGGCGAGCGCGATTTACGCACCGGGCTCCCACCTTGGGTATTTGACGGCGAAGCGAACTCTTGGCCAAGGATGAAGGATACGCGGGGCGGGCAACCAATCCGAGGCTATCCGTGCAATTCGTTGCCATGTCGTGTGATCCTTTTGGCTTCTACGCCTGAGCGTTCGCCGCCAGAGATTGACGATATAGTGCCGGAATGCGTTTATGCTTCTGATATTGGTTGGAACCGCATGGTACGCAAAGTAGCCTATTACTACTTGGCGTAGCCATTTCCCCTGCTCGGGTATGGACAGGTGCATCCGTCGCCTCAACTCCACTTTGATTTCCTGCAACTTGGTGCGCATCCGGTCTCGGCGAGTTTTCCGTCTAAGCTGGAACTTGCCTTGTCTGGATCGACCACAGATGTGGGTGAATCCGAGGAAATTGAATGTCTCCGGTTTACCAAGTCCTCGCCTGGCCCGATCTTCGGCCGCAAAACGACCGAACTCGATCAAGCGAGTCTTGTCCGGATGTAACGACAGAGCAAACTGCTCCATCCGTCTCCGCATATCTGCAAGAAAGCGTTTGGCGTCTGCCTCGTGCTCGAAACCGGCGACGATAACCACCCCGATGAACGCGGGCATGCAAGGCGTTGAGGTTTACTTCCAGGTTCTGCTCGTACTCCCGCCATGTCACTCCGTCAATACCCGGAGCCGCATCCCGTTTTAGCCAGGAAAAGGCTAATCCGAGCAGTTCGACATCTACATGGTGGAGTAGAGCGGTGAACCGCTCCTTCTTCCTGGCCTTTGCTACCTCCCGTACACGGCCAAGCCCCTGGGACACGCTTACCCGGCTCGGTGTCCGGCACGTGCGGTTCTCATCCGCGTTTCCCTCGGTCCCCTCCCTTCGCTCCATCGACTCCGCGGACGGTTGCCCGCCTTTGTTCGCCGACTTCATAGCTAATATGGAGAGGTCTGACTTCTCCTAGTCGTGTATCATCGGCTACGGCTCCTCGCCTTCCCGATGCAGGCCACCCCATAGGTGAAGTGGTCAACCTGGAGATCTCCCGGTTCCCGAACAAAGAGCGTACGCGCATGCCAGGGTCTACGACCACGCAGAGCCGTCCAGGTACTCGCAGTAGCGCACCTGTACATGTTGCCTTCCGCTGACCCAACAGCGTCGGCGCCCTGAAATATAGATCTTTCGCGGCTCAATGGCTGGCCTACACGCACCCCTGTCAACGCTTCGCAGCATACCTTGCGGAATACCGCGCATGACTCGGGGACAGCATGGTTTGCTAAACCTTTACTGTCGGAGACTTTCACTCCTTACTCCTTGCCGGTCTCCCGGCGCACTGGGTCAAACCAGGATGCCTGTTCACAGCTGGTCCCGGATGGCCCAATTTTGCTGGCTTTATACCGATTCACGACCAAAAACACTTGCCCCAATCAACACTGTGTGCCTCTATCAGAAAAATTAAAATATGCAATATTAAAATTATTGACAGAATCAATATTAGGGGTATTTATTATAAAATCTGAATAGCAATCCGACATCGCTTTCGTTAAAGCCAAACCTACCGTGAGATAGGTACGGAAAGCTTCGGATCTTCACTATGAAGATGGCCGAGCTGCCAAAGGATATGTCTTTGTGCAGTTTGGCCATTTTTGTGCCCAAAATGCACACCTGCTCAGTAGGTCCTATTCAGCAATTACGAGAAACTTTCGGATTTTGATGTGGTTGTGTTCGTTCTTTATACTACGAATATTTCCAGATCAGGCGGCGGCTCGGTACCATCTGGAATCCCTTGTACCTCAGGCACTTGCCAATTGTTCGCAACAATCCTACACATGCTCAAAAGGAGGTAAACATGAAAGTGAAAAGGGCTTTGGTGTGGTTTGTTTTTCTGACAAGTATTTTATCAAGTACGGCATATGCACAACAATCGGGAAAAGGAACTACCGCAGTTCCTGGCAAGTTTGACTCTTATGTTTTTTCATTGAGTTGGCAGCCGGCCTTTTGCGAGACAAAGCCAGACAAGAAAGAATGCATTTCGCAGACAGCTGATCGCTATGATGCCAATAACCTGGTCCTACATGGCCTGTGGCCCAACAAAAAAGGGGATACGCGCCATGTATATGGATTCTGTAATGTCAAAAACAGCATCCGCAAACTCGATAACGCCAGCACATGGTGCAAAATGCCGGCGCCGGGTTTGACAGACGACACGAAGAATAATCTTTCCACTGTAATGCCCGGATATGCCTCCTGCCTTGAACGCCATGAATGGTATAAACACGGTACCTGTTCCAACCTGGAGGCGAACGAATACTTTTCAACTGCCTCTTCGCTCGTCGCAAAAGTCGCAGAAACTAATTTCGGCAAATACATTTCCGCTAATGTCGGTAATACAGTCAATTCCGATGACCTGATTTCTGCGTTTGAGAAAGATTTCGGACCAGGAAGCCGTGATTATGTGAATCTGTATTGCCAGGACAAGCAAGGTGCTTCCATGTTGTTGGAAGTGAGGATGTATTTGACCAAATCCTTGCCAAGTGAAGGGGAGCTGAAGAGCTTGCTTGTCCGGCCTGACAGCTCCGAACAGGGGACCTGTCCTCAAAAGATTCTTATTGACCCAGTACATAACGCTACTGGGCTGAAAAACACCTCAACAACAGACACGAGTTCGAGTAAGCCCAATTCAGCTCAAATCTCCTTGCCAGCACCTCTTTTAGAAAAGGGTCATCCGGTAGACTGGTGGTTTGTATTCAAATTCAATGCTGCTACTTCTCCAGGATGTGGAGGTACTGCCCAAAGAAACTGTCTTTTTGGTGGTGCTGTTCAAGATTACAAAGGTCAGTACAGCCAACAGTTCGTGTATGCAAGCAGCGAAAACCCCGCATTACAGCAAGGCACTGGATGTGTGGGAGACACACTGAAGGATCCGGTGGGAGCCACATTTGATGAGATATATAACGGTTCATTCAACTACGTAATATGGAATGACCAGTTTTATGGAGATCCCGCCATACAAGGATGCGGAGACAGTTGCGGTTCACCCTGGGGACATTCTAAAGGATTGGTTGCATGGAATGATACTGGTGAAGGATATGTGATGCAAGTATCCACTCCGTCCTGGCCCGCTTCCGGGAGCGCTTCAACACCGCGTGCCGATGGAAATACGTTAGGATGCATACATGACAACGACGTTAAAGTCAGTCAGCATTTCTTCGCATTGAAACTGAGCAAAGACGATATAAAAAAGGTTATTCAAGCCCTTCAAAATGCAAGCGTGGTAACTGATCCCACCAATAAACAGATTGTTCACAACGGGGGACCTTCGGATGTTCAGGAGCTTGTTAAACAACTTGGCATAAAATCAAGCGTGGCCACTCAGATGGTCACAACGCTTTCATCAGGTGTGAAGTTAATATCCAAGCCTTCAGAACTGCATGTACCGCCATGGCAGATGGTATCCGCGACACTAGATGGGACTCCTCTCAGGGCCGCTACATGGTGGGCAAATCCTAAAATTGAAACAACCTCAACAACTACAAAAATAGACTGTTGGAGTAATTCTCTGGGTGCCCCTGGACCGGTTCAAATTGCCACTTCAGGGCAGTGGAATGGCAAGGTGTTCAGTCTGAAGGGGGGACCTCAACTTGACAGTAACCACGCGAAAATTGGAGTTTCCACTAATACAAGTCAGCCGTATGCGATTTTTGGGGATTTAAACCAGCAGGGCGCTTTGTCCGGAAATTGTGCAAGCAGCCAGAACGGTCGAGGTGGCTTATTTTACGTACTTAACAATAAGCCCTTGTTCGATGGCTTAACGAATCTAATTAAAGGAGAAACTGCAACGGCTACCCCATAGCAAGGTTTAGGAAAACTTGCCGGACTTGAAGCATATCTCGGACGAAGTGGCGT